>DASSUY010000190.1:0-6762 GCA_035706525.1 Steroidobacteraceae bacterium | reverse complement strand
CCCGCGTTGCAATCCTGAGCGAACAACCCCGGCGCCCGGCGCCGGGGTTTTTTTACGCCCGCGGGCGGCATGAAAAAAGGCGGCACCCCGAAGGGTGCCGCCTCGTGTCCGACGCGTCCGCCTATTTGTTCTTGTGCGGCTGGTCGTAATGGGCCTGGAGGTTGCCGCCGATGAGCACCTGCTGCGGCACGTCCAGCACCACGTTCGACGGGTTCGCCGTCTCGTAGATGCGGATGCCCATCTGGTCGTTGCCGCCCGGCTCGCCCGCGTCCACCAGCACGAACTCGACCGTGTAACCCGGCTTGTTGTTGTACTTGCCGGTGCCGATGCCGACCAGCGTGTCGAGGGGGGCCGGCGGCGGCTGCTGGATGATCGCCGGATCGTCGGTGCAGGCGACCGTCGTCAGGTGGTCCTGCATGTGGAACTTGTTGCCACCGGTCCAGTTGATCTGGAGGTTGTTGGAGAGCTTCAGGTCGCAGTGGATCGTGAGCCCACGCGTGACCTTCAGGCCGTCCGACAGGCGAATCTGCTTGCCGCCGCCCGTGAAGCGCCCGAGGGACGGCGCCGTGCAGGCTTCGGTCGGATACGTGACGGTCACCGACGTCGACTGGCCGCCCGCGAAGCCGTCGCCCCAGTTGCCGACGGCGAGCGCGGTCACGGTCGCGGAAGTCCCCGGGGGCGCGGCCGTCGAATCGGAGAACTGGAAATTCGGGCTCGCGAAGGCACCCTGCCCGACTTTCACGTCGTTGACGAGGATGTCGATCTGCGGGTTGGTGCGCTTCAGCGCGTTGGGCGATTGCCAGGCTGTCGCTGTGTACTGGATCACCAGGCTGTCGTTCTCGTCACAGACCGCGACCGCCGAGATGTCCGGGTGATGGGCCGCGGCCGTGCCCGCGACCAGGAACTGCAATGCCAATACCGCGAGCCCGAAGGCCGTGCGGCTCCGTAGCGTGGTGTTCATGGCTTCCCCTTGACTGTTCTGGTTCTCGCCCGCGGCACCGGTGGCTGCGGGCGCTCGTCAGGAGGTTACTCGCCTCCCGCGGCGAACGGGAGGCATGCGACATAACCGGACCCGCGCCCGGACTTGTCCTACCTCAGGGGAGCGTGGTGTTGCCGTGGATGTACACGTTGTCGAAGGTGGCGCTGGCGAGCGCCCCGTCCCCGGCCGTGCTGACGGCGAGGCCCACATAGACGGTCTTCTTGAGTCCGGTGAGCTTTGCCTTGCCGCAACTGACCCACTTGACGCCGTCCGCCGCGATCCAGCAGTTGATCGTCGCGGCCTTGCGGTCCAGCTTGAGCCAGTACGGCGCGGTCGCCGTGGGCTTGGGCAGCGTCGTCGACTGGGTCTGCCCGTTCGCCGTCGTGCGGAACCTGAAGTCCGCGCCGCCGAGGGGCGTCAGGAAGGCGAAAGCCTGCTTGGCGCCCGGCGAGAGCTGCTCTCGCAGCATGACGCCCGCGACGGGCGTCCCGCTCGCGTCCGCGAGCGCGGAGATGCGCGCCGTGACCTGCCCGTTGCCGACGAGCTGGCGCCAGGCGAAGTGCAGGTTGTCGCCCGTGCCGCCGATGCCGGTGCCCGACCCGTACACGATCATCGAACCTGCGCCCGTCGTCGTGAAGCCGGCGCCCGCCGTCGAGCCGATGTCCTGGTCCCGCAGCTGAGGCAGCACGATGCGGCCGCCTTCTCCTGCCATCAGGACGGGGTCGAGGATGCCGTTCCAGACGGCGTAGCCCGCGTCGTTGAAATGCACGCGGTCACCGCGATAGTAGGCCGGGTTCGGCTTCCCGTTCGGAAGCAGCAGGTACGGCCCGACGTCGATGAACGTGCAGTTCGGCACCTGCCCGCACAGCCCGGCCAGCATGGCGTTGAGCTGCACGGCCGTCGGCCAGAGCGATGCGAACTTCGGGCTCGGCTTGACGGCGATCATGTAGAGCCGGGCGTCCGGGTACGCCGTGCCGATCCGCTGCACGACGCTCGTGTAGCGCTCCAGGATGAATTCCTTGCTCATGCCGAGCTGGAGGTCGTGGTCGCCTTCGTAGATCACGACTGCGCGCGGGGCGTACGGGAGTACGACGCGGTCCAGGTAGTAGTCGACATCGTCCGCCGTGCTGCTGCCGAAGCCGCGCGGGATGGTCTCGAGGGGCGCGAGGTCGTTGCGGATGTTCGTCCAGAGCCGGATGGTCGAGCTGCCCACGACGACGATGGCGCCTTTCGGCGGCGGGAATTTGACGTCCTTGCGCTCGAAGGTCGCGATGGCCTTCTCGAAGTCCGCGGACTGCGCGGCAGCTGGGGCCGGGAAAGTCGCGGACGCCATTGCCAAAACCGCCGCGATCGCGGGCGGCGTGAACGTGCGAAGCCTGGCGCTGGTTCCCTTCACCAATCGGTACCCCTGGATTCCGTGCAAACGCCTGTCGCGCCGGCCATGCCGGCGGATCCCCGGGGCGAGTCTCCCACGGGGGCCGCCCCGGGCCGGGGCGGCCTACGCCGACCTGTGAAGCAGTTCACAGTTTTCGGGGCGGCGCAGGACCGCCTGACCGGCCGGTCAGAGCCGGTCGGTGTCCCGGATGAACCCGACCACGTTCTCGCGGAACTGCCGTCCGGCGTCCGCGTTCAGGTACATCATGTGCCCCGCGTCGTGCAGGTTCACGTGGATCCGCTCGCGTCCCCCGGGCGGCAGCCGCAGGTGGTCGAGGTTGTACTTGAGCGCGTGCGTCGGCGTCGCGAGGTCGAACCGGCCCTGCTCCACGAGCAGCTCGAGGCGCGGGTTGGTGGTGAGCGCGAGCGCGAGGTCCGGCAGCGTATTGGTGACCGGCTGCTTGGACTCGCCCGCGCCGGGCTGCTTGTGGCTCCAGTCCCACTTCTGGTACAGGCGGCCCGAGACGACGTAGTCGTCGGCCACGTCGAACTCGAGCTCCGAATGCAGGTACTCGCGGAAGCCCGCGAGGTAGGCCGGGCCGATCGCCGGGAAGAAGGGGTCGTAGTCCATCTCGTCGTTGAGCGGGTTGAGCGAGGGCCCGGAATAGCGCGAGTCGATGCGGCCCGCGATCAGCCCGCGATCGCGCAGCAGCTCCTGCAGGAACTGCACGTGGCTGACGCGCAGGTCCGCCTTCATCCAGAACTCCGCGCGGGTGCCCGTGTATTGCGCGAGCCTCGCCGCCATCGCCTGCTTGCGCTCCGGCGAGATCCGGTAGCCCTCGAGCAGCGCCGGCAGGTACTCGTCGAGCGCGAAGCGCTCCACCTCGGCCGAGTAGTCCGCGAGCGACGCCGGCTTCCCCGGGATCAGGTCGTAATGCCAGGCCGTCGCGGCGAAAGTCGACAGGTACAGCGCGTGGGGCAGGTCCATGCCGACGCCGTCCTCGCCGGATCCCTGGCCGAAGTACGGCGAGACGAGGATGAGGCCGTTGAGGTTCATGCCGAGGTCGGACTGCAGGTGCCTCGCGAGCCCCGCGCCGCGGACGCCGCCGTAGCTCTCGCCGAGCACGTACTTCGGCGACCCCCAGCGGCCGTTGTCGGTGACGTAGCGACGGATGAATTCGCCGACGGACTCGATGTCCTGGTCGACGCCCCAGAAGTCCTCGCCCCTGGCATCGCCGAGCGGCTTGCTGAAGCCGGTGCCGACCGGGTCGATCATCACGAGGTCGGTCACGTCGAGGATCGAGTACTCGTTGTCGACGACGCGCGCCGGGGGCGGCGGCGCGTAGCTCGCGTCGCCCGCGTCGACCCGGCGCGGCCCCAGCACGCCCATGTGGAGCCAGATCGAGGCGGAGCCCGGCCCGCCGTTGAACGCGAAGGTCACGGGCCGCCTCGAGGCGTCCTTGACGCCGTCCAGGGTGTAGGCCGTGTATCCGAAGCGCGCGACCGGCTTCGGCTCGCCGACCTTGCCGTCCTTGTCGGGCTTCGAGTCCGTGAGGATCAGCCATCCGACCGTCGCCGTGTACTTGATGACCTGTCCGCCGAGCCGCAGCTCGTGCTTCGTCGACTTCGCGCGGGGCTCGGGCGCCTTCTCGGGAGCCTTGGCGGCTTCCTGCGCGTCTGAAGCGGGCTTCGAGTCACCGGCAGCCCAGGCGGGAGCGGATAGCAGGCCGGCGGCGACCAGGGCCAGGAACGCGTTCTTCGAGACCATCGGGATCTCCGTGCAGCTGTCGACTGGATGGCCGCGCGGCGGCGGCAGCGCGAGTTTGCCAGATCGAGTCCCTGCCCGCAGACGAAAACCCCGGCGCGCGGCCGGGGGTTCCGTTCCGGAAATTATGGTAGCGGGGGTAGGATTTGAACCTACGACCTTCGGGTTATGAGCCCGACGAGCTGCCAGACTGCTCCACCCCGCAACAGGGGCGCGGATTATAGGCGGAGGCGAGGCCGCATTACAACGGAAGCGCCCGCCGGCCCGGGCCGCCGCTCAATTCGACGCGCAGGCCGTCCCGCCGCCGCAGGTGTTGCGGATCCGGTCGACGTTCCGCTTGTTTTCTTCCTGCGCGGCGAGGTACTCGCGGACCTGGGTCTTGTCGTAGCAGCGCTCGGTCTTGAAGCGCGTGCCGACCGTCGAATCCTTGACGCAGTAGAGCGTCAGCTTGCCGCGCTTCTTGGTGACGAAGCCCGGTGGCGGCTTGAACTCCTCCTCCGCGACCTTCGGCTTCTCTTGGGGCGCGGCCGGTTCGTCGGCCAGGGCGCCCTGCGCCGCGAAGGCCAGAAGCAGGATGGCGAGGCGGCGCACGTCAGCCGCCGCCGCAGTTTTCGAGGTTTGCGCAGACCTTGCGGGTCTGGTCGAGCTTCGCCGCTTCCTCTTCCTGCGAAGCGGACATGGCGCGCAACTGGTCCTCGCTGTAGCAGCGCTCCTGGGAGAAGCGCGTGCCGCTCTCCATGGACTTGCGGCAATAGACCGTCTTCTTGCCCCGCGACTTGGCCTGGTAGCCGGCAGGCACCTTGAACGGAGGCGCTTCCTTGGCGCCTTCCGTCGTCTCCGCCTCGGCCTTGTCCTGCGCCTGGTCCGCGGTCGGCGTGTCGTTGCCGATCGCGCTGTCGCCCGTCCCTGCGACCGCGGTACCCGCCAGGAAAGCCGCCAGGACCGCCAGCATCATGCCTCTCATCTTTCGCCTCCCTAGTGCCCTGCCAATCCGATAACTTCCAACGGCTTACGGTAGCACATGCTCGCAGAGCCTGAGGAGGGTCCCGGGGTACAGCCCGAGCACCAGGATCGCGAGGCCATTCGCGCTCAACATAAGCCGCATCGCCAGCCCGCTTTCGACCGGGCCGTCCGAGGTTGGTTCATCGAAATACATGAGCTTCACGATGCGGAGGTAATAGTAGGCGCCGACCACCGACATCACGACCGCGAGCGCGGCCAGCCAGACGAGGCCCACGTCGAGCACGGCGGCGATCACCTGCAGCTTCGCCCAGAAGCCCACCGTCGGGGGCACGCCCGCGAGGCCGAACATGACGAGCAGCATCACGAAGGCGAACCACGGGCTGCGGCGGTTGAGGCCCCGGTAGTCGTCGAGCGCCTCCGCCTCGAATCCCTTGCGCGAGAGCCAGAGCACGACGCCGAACGCCGCCGTCGTCATGATCACGTAGGCGAGCGTGTAGAACATCGCGGCGCGGTAGCCGGCCGCCGTGCCTGCGAGGATCCCGAGGAGGATGAAGCCGACGTGCGAGATCGTCGAGTACGCGAGCATGCGCTTGATGTTCGACTGCGCGATCGCGACCACGTTGCCGATGATCATCGACAGCGCGGCCAGCACGACCAGCATGTCCTGCCAGGCGCCCGAGACGCCGCCCAGCGCCTCGGCGAGCAGCCGGATGGCGAACGCGAACGAGGCGATCTTGGGCGCCGAGGCGACGAAGAGCGTCACCGGCGTCGGCGCCCCGTGGTACACGTCCGGAAGCCACATGTGGAAGGGCACGGCGCCGAACTTGAACGCGACGCCGACGACGACGAACGCGAGCCCGAGCAGCAGGCCGATCGGCGGCGCTCCCCCGCCCTGCACGGCGGCTGCGACGCCGTCCATCAGGAAGCTGCCCGTGACGCCGTAGATGATCGAGATTCCGTACAGCAGCGCGCCGGAGGCGATGGCGCCCAGCACGAAGTACTTCATCGCGGATTCCGCGGCGATGCCGTCCTCCCGGTCGAAGGCGACCATGGCGTAGAGCGACAGCGACATGACCTCGATGCCGAGGTAGAGCGTCAGCAGGCTTCCGGCCGAGACGATCACCTGGATCCCCAGCACCGCGAACAGCGCGAGCACGAGGTACTCGCCCTTCAGGAGGTCGCGCCGCTCGAGGTAGTCGCGGGAATAGAGCAGCGTGACCGCCGCGGCGCCGTAGGCGAAGAGCTTCAGCACCGTGCCCATCGGGTCGGCCACGTAGTGGCCGTGCAGGATCACCGTCCTGGCGGCCACCGCGACCTCCGAGCTCGCCCAGGCGGCGCCGGCGAGCGCCGCGATCGCCAGCACGAACACGAGGTGCCTCCCGCGGACGCCGAGGGCCGCGTCGACCAGCAGCAGGAGGCAGGCCGCGAGCCCGACGAAGATCTCGGCTCCGGCCGGCAGCACGTCGGCGAGCGTCAGGACCATGGGCGTCGTGTCCATCGCGACCCTCAGAGCTTCGTCGCCAGCAGCTGCTGGACCAGGTGGCTGACCGTCGGGCGCATGACGTCCAGGAGCGGCGCGGGCCGCACGCCGAGAGCGAGCACCGCGACCGCGAGCGTCGCGAGCACCACGAACTCGCGCGCGTTCAGATCCTTCAGCGAGGAGACGCCGTCATTGCCGACC
>DASSUY010000189.1:0-2824 GCA_035706525.1 Steroidobacteraceae bacterium | reverse complement strand
CGCGCGAGAACGTGAACATCAGCCGCTCGGCGCCCGTGCCTTTGGTGTGCTTCGCCGTGACCCCCGGCGTGTACAGCTTGAACTTCAGGGGCTTCCCGCCCGGCTTCCACTTGACCGGCGGGCGCGGGATCTCGATGTTCGCGACCGTCCACTCCTGCTTCGATTCGCTCCAGAGCGCGAAGGCGACGGGCCGGCCGCGCAGCTCGTTCTTCTTCCTGCCGGTGAACACGTACTCGAGCTCGTAGTCCTGGAGCAGCGTGCGCGCCTGCGACACGAGGTCCCGGATCTGGTCGTGGCGCTGGACGCTCACGACGATCTCGTCGAGCTCGATCGCGGGCGCGGACAGCTCGGGAAGCTCGGATTCCGCGATGGCGAGAGGGACCTCGCCATCCGTCGCCTGCGCTTCCGGGGACTCCTCCTCGTGCGCCGCGAGTTCGGGCTCCTCGGGCATCGCGGGCTCCTCCGCGATGAAGGGCGCCTCGGCCTCTTCCGGGGCGCCCTCCAGCGTCGCGCAGCCGGCGCAAAGGATGGAAATGCCTGCGACCAGCGCCCGGGCGGCGCCCCACAGTCCCGGCAGTCTCATGATCCCGTGCGCGGCCTCTCGCCTACTTCACCGTGAGCGATTTCGTTCCCGCGGAAACGCCGTTCAGCGTCACCTCGACCTGGTAGCTCCCCGCGGGCCAGCCGTCGGGCTTGCTGACGTGGAACTCGTGGGTCGCGGGCCCGGTCGCGTCGACCGTCATGGTTTCCTCGTTGACGACGGCGACGTCCGTACCCTTGTGGTACGTCCACTTCGAGCCGAGCGTCGCGGTGCCGGTCCCCGTCGTGTCGATCGAGACGTACATCGTGTCCTTCGGGCCGAACGTGTCCGATGCGACCGTCACCTTCTTGTCCGCGCCGATCGCGGAGCCGGTGGTGATGGCCGAAACGGCGACGCCCGCAGGTTCGGGCGCCGGCGCCGGCTGGGCCTCGGGGGCCGGGGCGGGCGCCGGGGCCGGGGCTTCCTTCTTGCCGCAGGCGGCGAGCACGAGGGCCGTCGAGACGAGGAGCGCGCTCAGGATCCGGGTGTTCATGGTGTTCACTCCTTTGAACCGGCCGGCGCGGCCGCTGCAGGGGGAATCTTGAGTTCCTGGCCGGGATAGATCCTGTCGGGGTCCTTCAGGATGTCCCGGTTGGCTTCGTAGATCCGCTTCCAATCCTTCGCGTTGCCATACTCGCGCTTCGCGATCTTCGACAGGCTGTCGCCCGACACCACGACGTAGGTCTTCGTGGCCGTCGAGCTCGAGCCGCTCTTGACGTTCGAGAAATCCGGCATGTCGTTGCTCATGGCGTTCTCCATTGCGACCGAACTGCCCCCTCGGGAATGCATCGACGTCGTTAGGGGCCATGGTAGCGCGTCCGGCCCCGGAACTGAGACCTGGGCCACTCGACAGGATCCGTCCGCCCGCGCATCCTCTCGCCGTCCCAGGGAGAGCCCCCGGTGCCGTCGATGCTTGCGGCCGCCCTGTCTCGATTCCGCCCTTGGCTGGCGTTCGCCGGCCTGCTCATCGCCGCTCTCGCGCCCGCGGCGCGCGCCGAGTGGCGCGAAGTCAGCAGCGACCATTTCGTCATCTACGCGAACCAGGACGAAGACGACCTCCGGCGCTTCGCCGACCGGCTGGAGCGCTTCCACGGTGCGATGGCGCTTCGCTATCCGTCGCAGGCCTTCAAGCCCAGTCCCTCGAACCGGGTGATGATCTTCGTCGTTTCGAACACGCAGGAAGTCCGTAAGCTCGGCGCATTCAAGGGTGGTTCGGTGGCCGGCTTCTATCGCCCGCAGGCCGGGGCAGCGGTCGCGGTCGTGCCGAAGCTGACCCACACGAGCTGGCGGTCCGACCTGTCTTCGGAAACGGTCCTCTATCACGAGTACGCCCACCACTTCATGCACGGCCTGAGCGCGCGGGCTTTCCCGCGGTGGTTTGTCGAGGGATTCGCGGAGTTCTTCGCCGGCGTGCGCTTCGAGAAGGACGGCAGTGTCGGTCTCGGCTTGCCGGCGCTTCATCGGTCGGCGGAGCTTGCCTACCTGCAGCCGATGGAAATGGAGTACCTGCTCGAGTACGACGGCGGCGCCAGCGCCAAGGTCAGCCGCGGGTCGTTCTACGGCCAGAGCTGGCTGCTCTTCCATTACCTCATGTTCGAGCCGTCGCGCGCGGACCAGCTGACGACATACCAGGCGGAGCTCGCGAAGGGAACTCCCGCAGTGCCTGCGGCCAGGCTCGCATTCGGCGACCTCCAGCGGCTCGCGAACGACCTCGAGCGCTACCAGGGGCGGCGGATGCTGGCTTACATGAAGTATCCGGGATCTCTGATCCAGACCGGCTCGATCGCCGTCAGGACGCTGCGTCCCGGGGAAGCCGAGATGATGCCGGTGCGCATGGTCTCGCGACTCGGCGTGACGACGGAAGAAGCGCTGAAACTGCTTCCGGAGGCGCAGCAGGTCGCCGCGCGACATCCCGGCGACCCGGCGGTGCTGGCCGCGCTCGCCGAGGCCGAGTACGACGCCGGCAACGACGACGCCGCCATGGCCGCCGCGGATCGCGCGCTCGCGCTGAACCCGAAGGAGATCGACGCCCACATCCAGAAGGGCCACGCGATGTTCCACAAGGCCCAGGCGGATTCGTTGGCGACCGCGGAGACCTGGCGCGCGGTCCGCAGCCAGTACGTCCGGGCGAACCAGGTCGAGAACGACCATCCCATCCCGCTGGTCCAGTTCTATGCGGCCTATCGCGCGGCGGGCGAGGCGCCGCCGCAGAATGCGATCGACGGGCTCGAGTGGGCGATGGTG
>DASSUY010000188.1:0-12032 GCA_035706525.1 Steroidobacteraceae bacterium | reverse complement strand
TGCATCTTCTTGGCGGTCTGGACCTCCTTGCTGTCCTTCCTGGGCTTCTCGTCCTGGTCCGCGCCGAGCGCGGCGCCGCCCGCGACGGCGCCCACCGCGGCGAAGGCGACGAGGCAGGACAGCTTGCGGGTCAATGCGCGCATCGGGGCCTCCGGTTCCGGCCCCTAGGGTACCGGTCCGGGATTAGATGCGGCTGCGGGTCGAAAGTTGGCGCCCGGGCGGGGCGCCGCGGATCACTTCAGGCCGTACTTCTTGCGGAAGCGATCGACGCGGCCGCCGGAGTCCACGATCTTCTGCTTGCCCGTGTAGAACGGGTGGCAGTTCGAGCAGACCTCGACCTCGAGGTTCTCGCCGAGGGTCGAGCGCGTCTTGAAGGTGTTGCCGCAGGAGCACGTCACCGTGATTTCGGAGTACTTCGGGTGGATGCCTTCTTTCATGGTGGTGTCCCGGGCCGGAGCTGCGTGGGGCCGCGAAGAATATAGGCAGGATGCCGCAACTTCAAGGCCCCGGCTGCGGGGCCCTGAATTCCTAACTCCCGGTTTTTATGGGGATTTTTTCCTTATCCACAAATTGTGTGGATAACTCTGTGGACTCGCGTCCTACTTTCGAACCGCCCTCGCGCCATTTCCGCATATATGGCGAATTGCTTAATTTTTGAGCAGGCCATTTTCCCATGCCTGCTCAATGGCTTACCCGTGGTCAGTTAAGGCAGATCGGTAACAAAGTCACGAAAGCGTCTGTCTGACACGCCGGGAGCGGACGCTGTGTACAACTCGCTTCGGCCGCCGCCGGGCTTTTCGGGCGGCAGGAAGGCCGCCAGCAGGTCGTTCAGGAAGCGGAACCCGAGCGGGGTCGCCCGGACGCGGCCGGATCGCTCCTCCACGAGCCCGCGCGAGGCCTCGGCTGCGAGCCCCGCCTGCAAAGTAGCGGCGGGCAATCCGGTCGCCAGCTCGAATTCCGCCAGGCTGAAGCCCTCCTTCAGGCGCAGGGCATTCAGCAGGAACTCGAACGGGAGCTCCGCGGGCGGCACGACGCGGCGGACCCCGCCGTCCCGGCCGCCGCCCTCGAGGTAGGCGCGGGGCGAGCGCGGTTTTTCCGTCCGGAAGACGGTGCCGCCGACGGTCGCCTTCCCGTGCGCGCCGGCGCCGATGCCGAGGTAGTCGCCGTAACGCCAGTAGTTGAGGTTGTGGCGGCACTGCCGGCCCGCTTTCGCGTATGCGGAGACCTCGTACTGCGCGAAGCCCGCGGCCGCGAGCCGCGCCTGGCAGTCCTCCTGCATCGCGAAGGCGTCGTCGTCGTCGGGCAGGGCGGGCGGGCGATGGTAGAACGCCGTGCCCGGCTCGAGCGTCAGCTGGTAGTGCGAGAGGTGCGCCGGCCCGAGCGCGATCGCGGCCTCGAGGTCGGCCAGCGCTTCCTCCCGCGTTTGCCCGGGAAGGGCGTACATCAGGTCGAGGTTGAAGTTGTCGAGGCCCGCGGCCGCGAGCTCGGAGACGGCGGCGCCGATTTCGTCCGGGCCGTGGATTCGTCCGAGCGCCTGAAGGCGCCCCGCGTCGAAGGATTGCGCGCCGAGCGATACGCGGTTCACGCCCGCGGCCGCGTAGCCGGCGAACCTCCCGTGCTCCACGGTGCCGGGATTCGCCTCCATCGTCACTTCCACGCCGCGCGCGAAGGGCAGGCGCTGCGCGAGGCCCTCGATCAGCGAGCCGATCGCCTCGACGCCGAACAGCGAGGGCGTGCCGCCGCCCAGGAAGACGCTCGCGACGGGGCGGCCGGCGGCGAGGTCGAGGTCGCCTTCGAGGTCTGCGAGCAGCGCGGCGACATAGTCCGCTTCCGGCAGCCGGTCCGGGCGCAGGTGCGAGTTGAAATCGCAGTACGGGCACTTGCGCACGCACCAGGGAATGTGGACGTAGATCGCAATCGGCGCCTTCATCGGTACATTCTATGGATTAGGGGCGGCCTCGGCCTTGATTCCTGCACTGCAGCATGACAGGCTGCGGCGCGGGAAATTCATGGCCAGCAAGAAGATCACTTACACCAACCCGGCGACGGGCCGTTCCACCGAGCTTCCGGTGCTTTCCGGGTCCACCGGGCCCGACGTCATCGACATCAGCACGCTGCCGAGGGAGCAGGGGGTCTTCAGCTACGACCCCGGCTTCATGGCGACCGCCGCCACCTCGAGCGCCATCACCTACATCGACGGCGACGCGGGGATCCTGCTGTATCGCGGCTACCCGATCGAGCAGCTCGCCGAGCACAGCAGCTTCCTGGAGGTCACCTACCTCCTGCAGAAGGGCGAGCTGCCGAGCGCGAAGGAGCTCGCGGAGTTCACGACCTCGATCACGCGCCACACGATGCTGAACGAGTGGATCCTCCGGCTCTACCGGGGCTTCCACCACGACGCGCACCCGATGGCGATGGTCGCGACGATCGTCGCCTCGCTGGCCGCCTTCTACCACGACTCGACCGACATCAGCGACGACCGCCACCGCGAGATCTTCTCGCACCGGATCGTCGCGAAGCTCCCGACGGTCGCGGCCGCGGCGTACAAGCACGCGCTCGGACAGCCGTTCATCTACCCGCGCAACGACCTGAGCTACACGGCGAACATGCTGCACATGTTCTTCGCCGTGCCCTGCGAGCCCTACGAGGTCGACGAGCTGCACTCGAGGGCGCTCGACCTGCTGTTCATCCTGCACGCGGACCACGAGCAGAACGCGAGCACCTCGACCGTGCGCCTCGCCGGCAGCACGGGCTGCAACCCGTACACGGCGATGTCCGCGGGCGTCTCGGCGCTCTGGGGGCCGGCGCACGGCGGCGCGAACGAGGCCGTCGTCGACATGCTCGAGAAGATCGGCGACGCCTCGCGCGTCCCGGAGTTCCTCTCGAAGGTGAAGGACAGCAAGGGCGGCGTGCGCCTCATGGGGTTCGGCCACCGCGTCTACAAGAACTTCGACCCGCGGGCGACGATCATCCGCGAGATGTGCCACAAGGTGCTCGGCAAGCTCGGCCAGAGCGACAACCCGCTGTTCGAGCTCGCGCTGCGGCTCGAGGAAGTCGCCCTGAAGGACGACTACTTCATCAGCCGCAAGCTCTACCCGAACGTCGATTTCTATTCCGGCATCATCTACCGGGCGCTCGGCATCCCGCGCGAGATGTTCACCGTGATGTTCGCGATCGCGCGCACCGCGGGCTGGGTCGCGCACTGGCAGGAGATGATCTCGGACCCCGAGATGAGGATCGCCCGCCCGCGCCAGCTCTACACCGGCCCGACGCGGCGGGACTACGTGCCCGTCAAGAAGCGCTAGAAAAGGGAAAAGGGGACAGTCACCTTTAAAGGTGACTGTCCCCTTTTCTCAGTTCCTCCACCTCCGCGATCGTCGCGCGCCGCATCGGCTTGCCGTCCACCGGGCCGGGCGGCGCCTGGCGGATGCCGTCGCGGGGGAAGATCGTCGCGTCCACCTCGTGGCGGCCGGCGTTGAAGCGCACCGAGGGGAAGGCCTCCACCTCGTCCCGCTGCGTCCGGAACCGCCGCTCCGCGAACTCGTGCGGGATGCCGCGCTCGATCAGCTCGAGGGCGACGCTCTCCGCGGCGTCGGCGAAGACGTGCAGCGTGATGTCGTTGTGCGCCGTCGCGGTGCCCGAGAGCAGCGGGCCGACGAGGCGCGGCTCGAAGTCCGCGAGGAGGCGCATCGCCTCGACGGCGACGCTGCGCATCGCGGACAGCTCGCTCGCGTGCTCCTCGGGGGCGAACAGGCGCTGGTGCTCGGCGAGCGCCTCCTCGATCTCGGTGTTCTTCGGCAGCACCGCGAGGTCGGTGACGCCGAAGCGCTCGGCCGCCTTGCGCTTCGCGATGCCGTAATCCTCGTGGCCGTGCTCGATCATGAGCCGCGCGGCCTCCCGCGCGATCGCCTGCCGCATCATGTCACCGCGCACCGACCGCTTCGCCATCGCAACCCCGCCTAGAAAATGGGCTCCTCGTACTTCTGCGGCGGCGTCTCGCCCTCCGCCGCGTCCGTGCCGGCGAGCCCCGCCGGCAGGTGGTCCGCCAGGAAGTACTCGAACTGCGACGGCGCGTCCTCGTTGAACCCGGACGGGTCCGCCGGGATGCGGGCCGTGACGACGCCGTCGGGCATCGGCAGGCGGTGATCCGGGACCCCCGCGAGCGCCTCGCGCATGAAGTAGATCCACATCGGCAACGCCGTGCGTGCGCCTTCCTCGCCCGCGCCGAGCGGCCGCTCCTGGTCGAAGCCGACCCAGGCCGTCGCGACGAGGTCGGGGTTGTAGCCGGAGAACCAGGCGTCGCGGCCGAGCTGCGTCGTGCCGGTCTTGCCGGCGAGGTCGTCGCGGCCGAGCGCGCGGGCGCGCTGGCCGGTGCCGCGGCGGATCACGTCGCGCAGCATGTCGGTGAGGATCCAGGCGTTGGCCGCGGTGATCACGCGCGGCGCCGGCTCCTCGTCGAGGCCCGGCACCAGGCTGCCGCCGACGTCGACCGCGCGCACGATGCCGGCCGGGTCCGAGCCCGGGGCGACGACGGGCGGGTCGCCGATGAAGGGCCGCGCCGGCGCGCCGCAGTCCTCGCAGGCGGCCAGGACGTCGGTCGTCTGGAGCACCGTCCCGTCGGCCGCGAGGATGCGGTCGATCACGTGCGGCTTCACGAGCGAGCCGCCGTTCGCGAACACCGCGAAGCCGCCCGCCATCTCGAGCGGCGTGATCTGGGCCGTGCCGAGCGCCGAGGTCAGGTCCGCCGGGATGTGGTCCTTGGGCAGGCCGAAGCGCGTGACGTAGTCGCGCGCGAAGCCGACGCCGATCTGGCGCATCACGCGGATGGTCACGAGGTTGCGCGAGCGGGCGAGCGCGTCGCGCAGCCGCGTCGGCCCGTAGAAGCGGTCGGTGTCGTTGCCGGGGCGCCAGTCTTCCTGCTGCGGTTCCTCGCCCTCGACCAGGGGCTCGCGGCCCTGGCCGATGCCGACGGAGGCGTCGGGCGCCTCGTACACGACGGGCGCGTCGAGGATCACCGACGCCGGCGTGAGCCCCGCCTCCAGCGCGGCCGAGTAGACGAACGGCTTGAACGAGGAGCCCGGCTGGCGCCGCGCCTGGGTCACGCGGTTGAACTTGGAGGCGTCGTAGTCGAAGCCGCCCACGAGCGCGACGATGGAGCCGTCGTGCGGGTCGAGCGCGACGAAGGCGCCCTGCACCTGCGGCAGCTGGGCGAGCCAGGCCTGGCCCTTGTCCGTCGGCAGCACGTAGACGACGTCCCCGATCTTCAGCACGTCGCGCGGCGACTTCGGCGTCACCTCGGCCGTGCGGGCCCAGCGGATGCCTTCCATGCCGAGGCGGTAGCGCAGGCCGCTGCGCGCGACGACGGTCGCCTCCTCGGCGCCGGTGCGCACGACGACGGCGGGTATCAGCCCGCCGACGACGGGCCGTTCCGCGATCAGGCCGGCGATCGCCTCGTCGTCCTGCTCCGCGTCCCCGAGGCTCACCTGCCCGACCGACCCGCGCCAGCCGTGGCGGCGGTCGTATTCGATCACCGCCGAGCGCAGCGCGACGTCCGCGGAGCGCTGCAGGCGGCTGTCGATCGTCGTGAACACCTGGTAGCCGTCCGAGTAGATGCGGTCGCCGTACTTCTCGTACAGCGCCTGGCGCACCATCTCGCCCACGTAGGGCGCGTCCACCTGCACGCGCGGCCCGTGCAGCCCGCGCTGCACCGGCGTCGCCATCGCGGCCTCCCAGGCCTTGTCGTCGAGGTAGCCGAGCTCGCGCATGCGCCGCAGCACGTAGCTGCGCCGCTCGGTCGCGAGTTCGACGCTCGCCACCGGGTTCTGGCGCGACGGCGCCTGGAGGATGCCCGCGAGCAGCGCCGCCTCCGCGGCGTCGACGTCGCCGAGCGACTTGCCGAAGTAGGTCTCGGCCGCGGCCGCGAAGCCGTAGGAGCGCTGCCCGAGGAACTGCGTGTTCACGAACAGCGTGAAGATCTCCTGCTTCGACAGCTCGTTCTCGAGCGAGAGCGCGAGGAAGACCTCGCGCAGCTTCCGGCGCAGCTGCTTCTCCTTCGTGATCAGCGTCGTGCGCACGAGCTGCTGCGTCAGCGTGCTGCCGCCCTGCGTCGCCTGCATGGTCGTCGCCGCGACGAACACGGCGCGCGCGATGCCCTGCCAGTCGACGCCAGGGTGCTGGAAGAAGCGGTCGTCCTCCGCGGCCAGCACCGCCTCGACGACGACCGGCGGGATCTGCTCCCAGGTGACCGGCACGCGCCGCTGCTCGCCGATCTGCGCGAGGAGCTTGCCGTCGCGGCTGTAGACGCGCAGCGGCACCTGCAGCCGCACGTCGCGCAGCACCGCGACGTCGGGCAGCGTGGGCTTCAGGTAGTAGTAGGTCGCGAGGAAGGCGAGCGCTACGAGGCCGGCGATCGAGACGATGACGGTCGCCGCGATCCGCAGCCGTCTGTGGAGGGGCGTGATCACCGGCATCGATTATGCATAGTAATGTCGGGCACTGCCGGGGGGCCGGTCGCGCCGCCGCGACGCCGGGACCGTGACGCCAAACACGGTCGGGGCGCCCTTTCACGGGCAGCATCCATTGCGGATCCGGTTCCGGAGGCCCGTGGGCGCGAAAGGCCGGATCCGGAGGTCGGGGCCGGGGGGAAGTCCCCCGGCTGAGGCCGTTGGCCCCGCGAATTCGATTCGAATGCGGGCGATTTGCGAGTCGGGTCACGTTCAATTTGACAGTTGCTTGCTATATAGTTGGCCGCTAACTTGACCCAGAATTGCGAATGGCCGCGTAATAGCCTGACCTGAAAAGGAAATTTCTGTGCTCAAGCTGCCCAAAATATCGCTCGGTCGGAGCTACTCGCCGCTGATCGGCCTCGACATCACGACGTCGTCGATCAAGCTGATCGAGCTGTCCCAGTCGGGCGGGCAGTACCGGGTCGAGGCCTACGCGGCCGAGCCGACCCCGCACAACTCGGTCAACGAGAAGGCGATCGTCGACGCCGCGGCGGTCGGCGACGCCATCCGCCGGGCGGTCAAGCGCTCGGGCGTCCGCTCGCGCGAGTGCGCGGTCGCGATCTCCGGCGACGCGGCCATCACGAAGGCCGTGCAGATGCCGCGGAACCTCTCGGACGCCGACCTCGAGCAGCAGATCGAGATGCAGGCGGACCAGTACATCCCCTTCCCGATGGAAGAGGTGAGCTACGACTACCAGGTGCTCGGGCCCTCGGAGAAGGACCCGGACATGCGCGACGTCCTGCTCGTCGCCTCGCGCTCGGAGAACGTCGAGCAGCGCGTCGCCGCGGTGAACGCCTCCGGGCTCGTCGCCAAGGTCGTCGACGTCGAGGCCTTCGCGCTCGAGAACGCCTGCAAGCTGCTCTCGCACCAGATGCCGGACGGCGGCATGGACCGCACGATCGCCGTCGTCGACTTCGGCGCGAGCACGACGACCTTCAGCGTGCTGCGCAACCTCACCGTCGTCTACACGCGCGACTTCGCCTTCGGCGGCCAGCAGCTGACCGAGGAGATCATGCGCACCTACGGCCTCTCCATGGAGGAGGCCGGGCGCGCGAAGAAGGAAGGCGGACTGCCCTCGAACTACCAGCCCGAGGTGCTCGACCCCTTCATCGACGACATGACACAGCAGGTCAGCCGCTCGCTCCAGTTCTACCTGGCGTCGGGCAGCGGCCGTGCCCAGCCCGAGCAGATCCTGATCTGCGGCGGCTGCGCGAACATTCCGGGCGTCGCGGACGTCATCGCGAGCCGCGTCGGGATCCCCGCGGAGCGCGGCGACCCGCTCGGCCAGATGAAGATTTCCTCGAAGGCCAAGGCCCTGGGAGTGACGAGGGACGCGACGGCGCTGCTGCTCGCGTGTGGTCTGGCACTGCGGAGTTTCGACGAAGATGCCAAGTATTAACCTGCTGCCCTGGCGGCAAGAGCTCCGCCAGCGGCGCCGCAAGGAGTTCCTGATCGGCGTCGCCGCGGCGGTGGTGCTCGCGGGCATCGTCACGCTGCTCGCGAACTTCATCGTCAGCTCGATGATCGACGCGCAGAACCGGCGCAACGAGCTGCTGAAGTCCGAGATCGCCGAGCTCGACAAGGCGATCGAGCAGATCCTCGCCCTCGAGGACCAGAAGGCCCGCATGATCTCGCGCATGGAGGTCATCGACCGCCTGCAGGCGAGCCGGCCGCAGGTCGTGAAGCTGTTCGACCAGATCGTCTCGACGCTGCCCGAGGGCGTCTACCTGACGTCGGTCAAGCAGTCCGGCAAGAAGATCGAGTTCAACGGCGTCGCGCAGTCGAGCACGCGCGTGTCCGCCTTCATGCGCAACATCGACTCCTCCGAGACGCTCAACGCGCCCGAGCTCAAGGTCATCCAGACCGGGGCGAACGCGGCCCCGGGCGCGCAGTTCACGCTGTTCGCGGCGCAGCGCGCCGCGCCCGGCGAGCAAGAGGAACCGGCAGCCGCCACGCCGGCGAAACGCACGCGCGTTTCGGAGGCACGGAAATGAACTTCGTCGAACAGCTGCAGCAGCTCGACTTCAAGGACATCGGCCGCTGGCCGTTCCTGTTCCGCGCGCTCGGCGTGCTGATCGTGTTCGTGTTCGTCACGCTCCTCCTGGTCTGGTACTTCGTCTGGGGCGAGAACGGCAACCGGCCGCTGCTCCTCAAGGCGCGCGCCGAGCAGCAGTCGCTGTGGAACACCTTCGACGAGAAGCAGCGCAAGGCCGCGAACCTCGAGGCCTACCGCCAGCAGCTCGCCGAGATCGAGCGCACCTTCGGCGCCATGCTCCGGCAGCTCCCGGGCAGGACCGAAGTGCCCTCGCTGCTCGTCGACATCTCGCAGACGGGCCTCGCGGCCGGCCTCCAGGAGCGCCTGTTCCAGCCGGGCACGGAGACCAAGAAGGACTTCTACGCGGAGCTCCCGATCAAGATCCAGCTCACCGGCGGGTACCACGAGTTCGGCCAGTTCGTGTCGGGCATCGCGGCGCTGCCGCGCATCGTGACCCTGCACGACATCGAGATCACGCGCGGCACCCCGCGGGGCGGGGCCACCCGCCGCGGCGCGCCGGCGCCCTCGGACGACCTGACGCTCAACCTGACCGCCAAGACCTACCGCTACCTCGACCAGGACGAGGTCGCGACCGCCGCCCCCGCCGAGCAAAAGGGCAGGAAGGCCGGCAAGTCGCGGCGCGAGCGTGAACAGGAATCGACGACATGAGCAGCCAGGAACGCATGCGCAGGATCCTCTCCGTCGCGGGCGTCGCAGCGACGCTCGCGCTCGCCGGCTGCGGCGACGGCCTCGACGGCCTTCGCGAGGAGATCGCCAAGGCCAAGCAGCGCCCGGGCGGCCGCATCCAGCCGCTGCCGGAAGTGCGCCCGTACGTCAGCCACGAGTACCAGATGGCGGACCGCCGCTCGCCGTTCCTGCAGAGCCTCGCCGGCGAGAACCCGAGCGGGCCGCGGCCGGACTCGCAGCGCCCGCGCGAGTACCTCGAGCAGTTCCCGCTGGACACCCTGAAGATGGTGGGGACGCTCCGCCTCGGCGGCGGCAACTACGCGCTGGTGCAGACGAAGGACGGGCTGATCCACCGCGTGCTGCCGGGCAACCACCTCGGGCAGAACGACGGGCGCGTGACGTCGGTCACCGACGCGAAGATCACCCTGGTCGAGATCGTGCCTGACGGTCTCGGCGGTTACCTCGAGCGCCCCGCGGCGCTGGCCCTTGCCGACTGATTTCTGGGAGAAAGTCTGATGGCTGGCAACAACCGTACAACGGTTCGGAACACGGACGTGGCACGCGGCTTCGTGCAGTGGCTGGGCGGCGCGCTGGTCCTCGCGGCCATCGCCTGGTCGCAGCTGGCGCAGGCCGAGGGTGCCCGCCTCACGGCAGTCGAGGTCATGCCCATGCAGGGCTCGACCCTGCAGGTCAGGCTGCGCACTGACGGCACGGCGCCGCAGCCGCAGGCCTTCACCATCGACAAGCCGGCCCGGCTCTCGATCGACCTGCCGGACGTCGGCCTCGCGCTCGACAACCGGCGCATCGACGTCGGCCAGGGCGGCGTGGATACGATCGTCGCGGCGGAGGCCACCGGCCGGACCCGCGTCGTGTTCAACCTCGACTCCCTCGTCCCCTACACCGCGGTCGCCGAGGGCGACAGCGTGGTCGTGACGCTCGGCGCCTCCCAGGCAGCGGCCTCGACCGGCTCGACCCCGCCGCTCGCGGTCGGGATGCCGGCCAGCGGCCGCGCGATCACCGGCGTCGACTTCCGCCGCTCGCCCGAGGGCGCGGGCCGCGTGATCGTGCAGCTCTCCGACCCGGCGACGCCCGCCAGCCTCCAGCAGGAAGGCAACCGGATCGTCGTCGACTTCACGGGCGTCACGCTCGGCGAAGACCTCATGAAGCGTTACGACGTCGTCGACTTCGCGACGCCGGTGACCACCGTCGACGCGACGCGCCTCGGCAACGGCGCCCGGCTCGTCGTGAACGCGACCGGCGACTTCGAGCAGCTCGCCTACCAGACCGACAACCAGTACGTGGTCGAGGTCCGCCAGCGCCCGCGCGCGACGGCCGCGGTCGCCGACAAGGACAAGGTCTACACGGGCGAGCGCCTGACGCTCAACTTCCAGGACATCGACGTCCGCCCGCTGCTGCAGCTGCTCGCCGACACCAGCGGCCAGAACATCGTGGTGTCCGACTCGGTCAAGGGCCGCGTGACGCTGCGCCTGCAGAACGTCCCCTGGGACCAGGCGCTCGACATCGTGCTGAAGACCAAGGGCCTCGACATGCGCCGCAAGGACAACGTGATCCTCGTGGCGCCGCAGGCCGAGCTCGCGGCCCAGGAGAAGGCCGAACTCGAGGCGAAGAAGGACATCGAGGAGCTGGCGCCGCTGCGCACCGAGTTCCTGACCGTCAACTACGCCAAGGCCTCGGAGATCGCGCGCCTCGCGAAGTCCTCGGGCGGCGGCTCGCTGCTCTCCGCGCGCGGCAGCATCTCGGTCGACGAGCGCACCAACACGCTGCTCGTGCAGGACACGGCGGAGAACCTCACGGCGATCCGCGCCATGGTCGCGACGCTCGACATCCCGGTCCGCCAGGTGCTGATCGAGTCGCGCATCGTGATCGTGTCCGACGACTTCAGCCGCGACCTCGGCGTGCGCGCGGGCTTCACGCGCGTCTCCGACGACATCAAGGACCTGATGGCGATCAGCGGCAGCGCGCAGTCGACCGACTCGATCATGGGCTCGGCGCTCGACAACCTCGCGAGCACGGGCCAGCCGTTCCCGGTCCAGGTGCCCTTCGGCACGAACTTCGACCGGTACAACGTGAACATGCCGGTCGCGAACCCGGCGGGCCGCATCGCGCTGTCGATCCTCGACTTCGACGACTTCCTGATCGACCTCGAGCTGTCGGCCGCCCAGAGCGAGGGCCGCGGCGAGATCAAGTCGACCCCGCGCGTCATCACGGCAAACCAGCGCGAGGCGATCATCGAGCAGGGCGTCGAGATCCCGTACCAGGAATCGGCCTCCTCGGGCGCGACGACCACGCAGTTCAAGAAGGCCGTGCTGTCGCTCAAGGTGACGCCGCAGATCACGCCGGACGACCGCGTGATCCTCGACCTCACCGTGACGAAGGACAGCGTCGGCCAGCTGGTGCCGTCGGCGACGGGCGGCTTCGTGCCCTCGATCGACACGCGGAACATCCAGACCCAGGTGCTCGTCAAGGACGGCCAGACGGTCGTGCTGGGCGGCATCATGGAGACGGAGCGCCGCGACTCGGTCAAGAAGGTCCCCGGCCTCGGCGACGTGCCGGTAATCGGCAACCTGTTCAAGAGCAAGAACAAGGTCAACAACCGCGACGAGCTCCTGATCTTCGTCACGCCGAAGATCCTCCGCGAGGGCTCGGCGATCGAGTAACCGCGGGGCTGGCCCGCGGGTCCCGCAATGCGAAACGGCCGCCCTCGGGCGGCCGTTTCCTTTGGTGCCGGGCCGTAGTTTTCGTAGTTCAGGGAGGCAAGCGGGGTGCAGGAGGCGGAGGTTCCC
>DASSUY010000187.1:0-13561 GCA_035706525.1 Steroidobacteraceae bacterium | reverse complement strand
GTCTCGGACACGCTGCAGGCGAAGCTGCTGCTCAGCGACCGCCACTCCGAGTACAAGGCGGGGCTCGACGACGACGGCTTCTTCGACGATTTCCTGAGCTTCCCCGAGCGCGGCGAGGCCGACCAGCAGTCGGCGGAACTGCAGCTGACGGGCGAGTCCGGCGCCTGGGACTGGGTCGCGGGCCTCTACTGGTTCACGGAGGAGGGCGAGAACGTCCAGGACCCGACGATATTCCTCGGCGGGCCCGGCGACTTCCGCCTCGGCCAGGACATGGACAGCCAGGCGATCTACGGCAACGTCGGCTACCACGTGAACGACGCGCTGCGCGTCTCCGCGGGCCTGCGCTACACGCAGGACGACAAGACCGCGCGCGTCAACATCAACTCCGGGCTCATCGACGAGGTGAACAGCCGCGACTGGTCCGAGGTCAGCTGGGACGTCTCGGCGAACTACCAGCTCAATGACCGCATGAACGTCTACGGGACGATCCAGAGCGGCTACCAGTCGGGGCAGTTCCCGCCGCGGCCGTACTGCCTCTTCGGCTCGCTGTTCCCGCCGCCGGGCACGGGCCCGTTCGACCCGCTGTCGGAGGACCCGAACTACTGCTTCGTCGCGAACGACAACGTGACGGCGCTCAACTACGAGGTCGGGCTCAAGGGCCAGCCCCTCGACAGCCTGCAGATGAGCATCGCGGTGTTCTACACCGACTATTCCGACCTGCCGTACCAGGTGAGCACCACATCCGGCGGCGGCTTCGTCACCACTAACCTGATCGTGGACCAGACCTCGATGGGCGTGGAGTGGGAGGGGCTCTGGCAGGCCGCGGACTGGTTCCGCCTGCAGACGACGCTCGGCTACATCGATGCGGACGTGAAGGGCGCAGGTCCCACGACCGTCGCCCCGCTCACGCCGGAGCTGACGGCCTCGGTCAGCCCCGAGTTCACGTTCCCGGTCGGCGACGGCAACCTGACGCTGCGCGCGGACTGGTCCTACCGCGACGCGATGTACGGCGAGCCGAGCTCCCTGCCCGGGCGCTTCACGCGCATCGACAGCCGCGACCTGATCAACTTCGACGTCACCTACGAGCCGTTCGAGGGCGGCTGGTCGGTGTCCGCGTACGGGCGGAACGTCACCGACGAGCGCTACGACAACGCGCGCCTCAACGTCACCGACTATGTCCTCGTGATCAAGTCGATCGATGCGAGCGAGTTCGGCCTACGCCTGGTCAAGGAATTCTGAGCGGCCGGTCGCGGCCGGCTGCTGCTTTTGTCCCGGGGCGCGGGCTCCGGGAGAATGGCGTCTCATGCGCAGGCACACGACTGCCATCCTGCTGCTCGCGGCGGTGGCCTTCAGCACGCCGCTTCAGGCGGCCGAGAGCGAATATCTCGGCCTCCTGCGCGCGCGCGACCTGACGACCTTCGGCTTCCTGAGGCTCGACATGCGGCCCGCGCACGCGGTGCACGCGCCGGCGGGAACCTGGGCCATCGAGGCGGAGCTCGGCCAGCAGAACACCTGGGCGCTCAGCAGGGGCGCGCGCGACTACCTCGACACGCTCTCCGGACGGCGCGAGCTCGGCCCCGCCGAAGTCGACGAGATCCTCGCGCTGCCCGGCGAGAACTACCTGTTCGACATGGAGCTCGCCCAGCTCGACTTCACGCTGCACTACAAGTTCACCGACCGCATCGGCGGCTACCTCGTGATGTCTGGCGTCAACTACAGCGGCGGCTTCCTCGACGGGTCGATCGAGGGCTTCCACGACGCATTCGGCTTCGACAACAACGGGCGGCCGGCCGTGCGCAGGAACGGCGTGAACCTCGTCGCCGACATCGACTCGGCGCGCATGGCCTTCCTCGGCGCTCCGACGAGCGGGGGAATGCTCGACCCGACGATAGGGATCCGCTACTCGAGCCCGCAGCAGATGCACGGCTGGAGCCTCGTCCTGGAGGCCGCGGCGAAGGTCGCCTTCCGGGGGCAGAAGGACTTCCTGTCCACCGGCAAGACCGACTTCGGGGTCCAGGCGACGCTGCAGCGCTTCGAGGACCACCATGCCTGGTACGTGAGCGGCTCCGCCGTGTACTTCGACGGGCGCTCGAGCATGACGCCGACGGACCCGCGCATCGTGCCGACGCTCATCGTCGGCTGGGAGCGCAAGCTGAGCCCGGAGACGCACCTCGTGCTGCAGGGCTACGTGAGCCCGAGCATCTACACGCGGGACGACACGGAGCTCGACGAGCTCCTCGACATGAAATACCAGCTGAGCATCGGCGTGTACCGGCGCTTCGGGCGGGGCGTCCTCTCCTTCGCCTTCACCGAGAACCTGCAGAACTTCAACAACACGCCGGACGTCGGCCTGCAGCTCGGCTGGGCCTACAGCCCGGCGCTCGCGAACCGCGGGGACTGACTCAGGCGGGCTGCACGTTGGCGTTCAGCCGGAACAGGTTCGCCGGGTCGTAGCGGCGCTTCACCTCGCGCAGCTTCGGCAGGTTGCCCTGGTAGTTGTCGTCGATCCGGCGCTGGCCCTCGTCGCCCGTCTCGTTGGTGTAGTAGCCGTCGGTCATGGGCTCGAGCTTCGCCCAGTATTCGCGGCAGGCCGCGACGTGCGGCGCCCGGTCGTCGGCGAGGCTCCAGGCGACCGTCGTGAAGATGCCGTGCGTCGCGCGGCGGTGCGGGAAGGCGGTCGCGTCAGTCGCCACGCGGCCGATCGCACCGCCCGCCTGCTGGACGAAGAACGACGTGCTCCGGGCGGGGTCCGCGCGGAAGTTGTCGATGACGGTGTCCGCGAGCCCGGCGGGGAAGCCGTTGATGAACCCGGACTTGAGGTAGGTGCCTTCGCTGCGCGGGTCGAGGTTGTCGTTGGAGCGCTGGACGACGCAGTAGTCCTGGGCCTTCACGGTGTCGGCGAGCGGCTTGCCGAGCTTGCGGACGGGCGCGAGCGCGGCTTCCGCCTGGCCCGCCGCCCCCGACCAGCAGCAGGCGATCACGGCGACCGGCGGCTTGCCGGCCCGCGGCGCCTGCATGAAGAAGTCCACCTGCATCTCCTCGGGCACGTTCGCCGTGTAGTCGCCGTAGAAGGCCAGCAGCTCGCGCGCGCGCTCGAAGGGGAACACGAAGGCGCCGGCGACGACTTCGCGCTGCATCGGGTGAAGCTCGAACTCGAAGTTCGTCACGACGCCGAAGTTGCCGCCGCCGCCCCGCAGCGCCCAGTAGAGGTCCGGGTTCTCCTCCGCGCTCGCATGCCGGAGCATCCCGTCCGCGGTCACGACGTCGAGCGAGCGCACGTTGTCGAGGGCGAGCCCGAACCGCCGCGCGAGGCGGCCGAAGCCGCCGCCGAGCGTGAGGCCCCCGACGCCGGTGTGGGAGACCGTGCCGCAGGTGGTCACGAGCCCCTGCGCCATCGCCTCGTGGTCGACCTCGCCGAGGAGGCTCCCGCCCTCGACGAAGGCGCGCCTCGCCTTCGGGTCGACGCGCACGCCGCGCAGGCGCGACAGGTCGAGCTGCAGGCCCTTCTCGCAGGTGGACTTGCCGGAGGGGCTGTGCCCGCCGCACTTGACCGCGAGCAGGAGCTCCCGCTCTCGCGCGAAGCGGACGGCCGCCGCGACGTCCGCCGCGCCGGTCGGCTGCACGACGACGGCGGGATGCAGGTCGATGGACTCGTTGAGCACGCGCCGCGCCGCGTCGTAGCCCGGGTCGCCGGCGAGCAGGAGCGGTCCGCGCAGCGCGGCCTTGAGCTCCGCGAGGGCCGCCTGCTCGATCACCGTGGCCGAGCCGTCCAGCCTGACGGCGGCAATGCCGCCGGCGGCCTGCGAGGCGGAACCGTCGAGCGCGTACAGCCGCGGGACCGGCAGCGCGAAGGCGGCCGCGGCAGCGGCGGAGGTCCGGAAGAACTGTCGTCGATTCATCATGCGGGCTCTCCCTGGGCGACGGAGCGGGGCCCGAACGCGGCGCGCAGCAGCAGGAACGCCGCATACAGCACCACGACGACCACGCCCCAGCGCAGCCAGACGATGGGCATCTCCTTGACGACGAACGCGGCGACGAGGACCGCCGGTATGCCGCCGAGGGCGATGCCGAGGATGACGCGAAGGTCGATTCGCTTGCTCTTCATGAAGCTGAAGCCGGTGACGGGCATCAGGAAGGCGCAGGCGCTCGCCATGATCGGGAACGCGAGCCGCGGGTCGAGCCCGAGCAGGCTGAGCAGGATCAGCGAGGGCGCGTAGAGACCGATGCCGAAGGCCATGAGCGCGCCGAGCACGAAGTGGACCGACACGGCGACGGCCATCGCGCCCGCGGGCAGCGCGGTCGCCTGGCCGCCGATCGGCATGAGGTCCAGGTTGCTCATCGCGTAGAGGAGGGCGGCGACGATCAGCGCGAAGCCGACGACGGCCTGCACGAGCCGCACCGGCGCGCGCACGACGAGGCGGGCGCCGACGAGCGAGCCGAGGACCGCGGCGACGATGCAGGAGGCGAGCAGGGCCGGGTCGACGTGCACGCCGAGGATGACGAGGAATATCGCGGACTGCGCGACGGTCGGGAGCGCGTGGCCGACGTTCAGCGTCGCCGGGATGAACGAGTCGGGCACGAGGCGCCGGAACTTGATCCAGGCGGTCGTGGTCGCGAAGGAGCCGATGCCGAGGGTGTCGAAGAAGTTCGCGATCGCGCCGAGCCCGATCGCCTCGGCGCGGGGCCTGAGCTCGCCGCGCTCCGCGGCGGTCCTGAGGAGCGCGAAGCTGAACGCGAGTCCGAGCGCCGCCAGCGCCGCGAGCAGGACGGTGATCGTCACGGTTCCCCCCCGTTTGCAGGACGCGCGTACTCTACCTCAGAATGTCGCCAGCCGCCCCAAGGGGACCCGACCGATGAAGCCGACTCTCACTGGCCGCCGCCTGGCGGTCCTCGCATGCTGCCTGCTCCCGTTCGCCGCCTCCGCGGCCCCGAAGGACGCCGCCGTGCCGCCGGACGTGTCGGCGACAGCGCTCGAGATGCTGAAGCGCTCCGTCGCCTTCAAGACAGTGCTCGGCGAGGGCCGGGTGCCGGCCTACGCCGCCTACCTCGCGGAGGAGCTGAAGGCGCACGGCTTCGCCGCCGAGGACATCCGGATCACGCCGATGGGCGAGACGGCGACGCTCACCGCGGTGTACCGCGGCACGGACCCGAAGCTGAAGCCGCTCCTCGTCGCCTCGCACATGGACGTCGTCGTGGCGAAGCGCGAGGAATGGGAGCGGGACCCGTTCACGCCGGTCGTGGAGGACGGGTTCCTCTTCGGCCGCGGCTCGGCCGACAACAAGTTCGGCCTCGTCACGTCGATCGCGGCGACCTTCTGGCTGAAGAAGGAGGGCTTCAAGCCGAAGCGCGACATCATCATCGTGCTGTCGGGCGACGAGGAGACCGCGCAGGACACGACGGCCGCACTCGCGCAGGAGCTGAAGGACGCGGAGCTCCTCCTCAACAGCGATGCCGGCGGCGCTTACCTCGGCGACGACGGCAAGCCGACCGTGTACTCGATGCAGGCCGCCGAGAAGACCTACATGGACTTCGAGGTCACGATCACGAACCCGGGCGGCCACAGCAGCCGGCCGGGCCCGACGAACGCGATCGCGGACCTCGCACGCGTGATCGACAAGGTCGCCGCCTTCCGCTTTCCGGCCCGGCTCAGCGAGCTGACGAAGGCCTACTTCAAGGCGGCGGGCCCGCTCACGCCCGGCAAGGCCGGGGAGATGATGCAGCGCTACGCCGACAACCCGCAGGACCAGGAAGCGTACGACTACCTGTACGCGCAGCCGGAGTACGTCGGCCAGCTCGGCACGACCTGCGTGCCGACGATGCTGCGGGGCGGCCACGCGCCGAACGCGCTGCCGCAGAGCGCGACCGTCAACGTCAACTGCCGCGTGTTCCCGGGCGAGTCGGTCGAATCCGTGCAGTCGACGCTCGCGCGCGCGATCGACGACCCCAAGGCCGTCGTGAAGCTGATGGGCCAGCCGGTGCCGAGCGACGCCTCGCCGCTGCGCGAGGACGTCATGAAGGCCCTGCGCAAGGCGATCGACCTGCGCGCGCCGGGCCTGCCGATCGTGCCCTCGATGTCGGCGGGCGCGACGGACAGCCTCTACTTCCGGAACCTCGGCGTGCCGAGCTACGGGGTCGGTGGGCTCTTCATGAGCGTCAAGGACAGCTTCGCGCACGGGCTGAACGAGCGCATCCCGGTCGCCTCGATCGACGGCGCCCTGGTGCAGTGGCGCAGCCTCCTGCGGGACCTGTCCCGCTAGCGGGGCGCGTCCCGGAAGTGGCGCTTGCCGCGCAGCGCCTGCTGGTACTCGTCGCGGCTCAGGATGTTCTCCTCGAGCTGCATGTCCACCTGGCAGTAGCGGTCGAGGAAATCCTTCATCCGCTCCGCTGACGAGAGCACCTCGTCGCGGACGTAGTTGACGTCGATGTTGATGCAGACCGCGCCGACGACGCCGTAGTCCTTGCGCACGATCGGGATCGTCGTGCACTTGAACCGCCGCGCGCCGATGTTCAGCTCGTAGTTGAGCTTGTCCTGGTTCAGGGCACGCCGGCGCTTCAGGTCGATCAGGAGCGTCGTCGTCCCCATGCCGAGGGAGCGGCCGGTCGTCTCGCCGCCCTCGATGGCCGCGACCGAGCGCGACGGGTTCGAGAGGTCGTGGAGCAGCACCTCGACGCCCATGTTGCGGAAGGTGCGGCCGATCAGCCGGACGAGGTTCCGGTAGTTCTCCAGGAACTCGTGCGTGTCGTCCGCGATCGACTTGCCGTCGTACTTCGCGCACAGCCTTTCATAGGCGGCGCGCTCGGCGGAGTCCAGCTGCGCCCGCACGTCGTTCTGCTCGCCGATGAAGATGAGCTGCCGGGCGGCGCGCGCGTCGACGTTCCGCAGGAAGTAGTGGACCCCGAGCCGGAAGTCCTTGAGGCTGAATTCCGCGAAGTTCTCGCGCGTCGACTGGTAGGGATAGAAGTCGTACTCGTCGAGGCTCCTTCCCTTCGCGACCTTCCGCTCCCGGTACATGCCGATGAGGTAGCCGCCGAGCACCAGCACGAGGCTGACGGTGATCTCGACGATGAATTTCGAGACCCAGGGATTCTCGACCAGTTCCATGGGTGCGGAGGATATCCCGAATCCGGCGGCCTCAGGTACGCATCCGCTCCCGGTGGACGAGGTACAGGCCCGCGCCCACGACGATGCCGGCGCCCGCCAGCACGCGGGCGCCCGGCACCGCGCTCCAGACGATCCAGTCGATGCACGCGCCCCAGGCGATCGACAGGTACTCGAAGGGCGCGACGGTCGCGGCGGGAGCGAGGCGGAAGGCCTCGGTGACGAGGTGCTGCGCGGTCCAGCCCGCGAAGCCGAGCAGCGCGATCCAGGGCAGGTCCGCGCGGAGGATGCCGACCCAACCGGGCGCCGCCAGCGCGCCCGCCCCGGCCGACAGGAGGAGCAGGAACCAGAACACCATCGACGCCGTCGTCTCCGTCGTCGACAGCAGGCGCACCATCACGACGACCACGGCCCAGCAGAGCGCGGCGCCGAGCGCCGCGAGGCCCGCGACCGCGGCAAAGCCGGACATCGAAGGGTTGAGCGCCACCAGCACGCCGCAGAGCCCGACCAGGATCGCCGCCCAGACGTGGCGGTCCGCGCGCTCGCCGAGGAGCAGCACGGCGCAGGGCACGACGAGCAGGGGGGCGGAGAGCGTGATCGCATACGTGTTCGCGAGGCTCATGCGCGAGAGCGCGAAGACGAAGAGCCAGAGCATCGCAATCGAGACGACGGCGCGGATCGCGTGCAGCTGCAGGCGCCGCGGGCGCAGGTCCGCGAGCCGGCCGGTGAGCGCGCAGGTCGCGAAGACGAACGGCAGGGAGCTCGCGCCGCGCAGGCATGCGATCTGCATCGGCGGATAGTGCGCGACGAGGAACTTCATGAGCGCGTCCATGACCCCGAAGACCCCGACCGCGGCGATCATCAGCAGGATGCCGCGCAGCCGGGCCGCGCGCTCAGCCATCGGGCGGCGGCAGGCGCTCCACGAGGAGCTTCGCGAACGGCGCGAGGCCGGTGAGGACCTGCTCGTCCGGGCCGTCGGGGTCGCGGCCGTTCGAGAAGGCGGCGACGATGACCCGGCGCCCGTCCGGCAGCGTCGCGTGCACGATCTCGGCGAGCGTGTCGTAGGCGTCGCCGATCTTGCTCTCGTACGCCGTGCCTTCCGGGAAGCCGCCGCCCATGCTGCTGTGCGCGGAGACCTGCGGCCGCGCCAGCAGGGAGCGGACGTAGGCCGCGCCCGCGGTGCCGAACTCCCCGCTCACGACGGCGAGCATCAGGAGCGCCGCACCATCCGCGTGCATGCGGTTGCGGCCGAGGCGCTCGCGCGCGAGGGCCTCGAGCCCGGCCGGCTCCTCGCCCGAGTTCGTCGGGTAGGTCTTGTTGATGAAGCGCTGGCCGAGCAGCAGCCCGTGCTCCTCGAGCAGGCGCTCGGTGTACAGGCGCCGGTCGATGAACGACTCCGCGACCGCGTCCTCGGCCGGCCCGTTCGGCGCCGCGGTGATCGCGTCGACCACGAAGCCGGTCTCGACGTTGTCCGAGACGCGCAGCATGGGCGCGACGTGCGCGTCGAGGCAGTCGGCCGGCTTGCCGCCCGACTCGCACCAGTGCACGGCAGCCGCCGCGTAGCCGAGCTTCACGCAGCTCGCGGGGTACCAGGGCTCGCGCCCGCCGACGCTGCCGCGCCGCCAGGAGCCGTCGCGGTCCGCGAGGAGCACCGTGACGTCGAGCCGGTCGAGGCGCCCCGAGGGGAGGAACGCCTCTCGCGCCGATTCGACGGCGGCCTGGACGCGCGCATCGTCGCGCACGGGCGGCAGCTCCGCCCGGGCCGCGGGCAGTGCCAGAAGCGCGAGCGCCGCCGCCGGAAGGCCGATCGCGAACATTCGCAAGGTCACGGGCCGTCTCCCGCTACAATTCCCCCACACTAGCGTTCCGCGGGCGAAGCGACAACCGACATGCAGGTCTTTGGCAACGTGCTCGAGATGATCGGCCGGACGCCGATGCTGGAGCTCTCGCGGCTCGACACGGGCCCCTGCCGGCTGTTCCTGAAGCTCGAGATGCAGAACCCGGGCGGCTCCATCAAGGACCGCATCGGCCTCTCGATGATCGAGGCGGCGGAGCGCCGCGGCGACCTGAAGCCCGGCGGCACCATCATCGAGGCGACGGCCGGCAACACCGGCCTCGGCCTCGCGCTGGTCGCGGGCCAGAAGGGCTACCGCGTCGTGCTCGTCCTGCCCGACAAGATGAGCCAGGAGAAGATCTTCAACCTGCGCGCGATGGGCGCGGAAGTCGTGCTGACGCGGTCGGACGTCGAGAAGGGCCACCCGGAGTACTACCAGGACCTCGGCGCCCGGCTCGCGCGCGAGAACGGCTGGTTCCACATCAACCAGTTCGGGAACCCCGACAACCCGGCGGCGCACGCGACGACGACGGGGCCCGAGATCCTCGAGCAGATGGACGGCCGGGTGGACGCGGTCGTCGTCGGCATCGGCTCGAGCGGCACGATCGCGGGGCTCACGCAGTGCTTTCGCGAGCGCTCGCCCGCGGTCGAGATCATCCTCGCGGACCCCGAGGGCTCCGTGCTCGCGGACCAGGTGAACCGGGGCAGCTACGGCAAGGCCGGCTCCTGGCTCGTCGAGGGCATCGGCGAGGACTTCATTCCCGAGATCTGCGACTTCTCGATGTGCCGGAAGGCCTACAGCATCCCGGACGGCGAATCCTTCGCGGTCGCGCGCGAGATCCTCCGGAAGGAGGGGCTGCTCGTCGGCTCCTCGACCGGCACGCTGGTCGCCGCGGCGCTGCGCTGGTGCCGCGCGCAGGGGGCCGAGAAGCGCGTCGTGACCTTTGCCTGCGACACGGGCAACAAGTACCTCTCGAAGCTCTTCAACGACTTCTGGATGGAGGACCAGGGCTTCATCCGGCGCGAGGTCCACGGCGACCTGCGGGACCTGATCGGCCGGCCGCACGGCGAGCGCGCGACGGTCACCGTCGGGCCCGGCGACGTGCTGACGACGGCGCACAACCGCCTGCGGAACGCGGGCTACAGCCAGCTCCCCGTGATGCGCGGCGAGGAGCTCGTCGGCTTCATCGCCGAGGACGACATCCTCCGCCACGCGTTCGGCCGGCCGGAGCGCTTCAACGACCCGGTGAGCGCCGCGATGCACACGAACTTCCTGGTCGTCGAGCCGACGCTCTCGCTGCACAACCTCGTCGCGATGCTCGACGTGCAGCCCTACGCCGCCGTGATGGACGCGGACGGCTTCCACGGGCTCATCACGCGCGCCGACGTGCTCAACTACCTGCGCCGGCAGATGGCCGGCGCGCCCGCCTCCTGAGGACCCCCATGAAAGACGGCAAGGCGAAGCGCGGCTTCGCGACGCGCGCGATCCACGGCGGCCAGTCGCCCGACCCCGCGACGGGCGCGGTGATGCCGCCGATCTACGCGACCTCGACCTATGCGCAGTCGAGCCCGGGCGTGCACAAGGGCTACGAGTACTCGCGCACCCAGAATCCCACGCGCGGCGCCTGGGAGCGCGGCATCGCCGACCTCGAGGGCGGGTCCCGCGGCTTCGCCTTCGCCTCCGGCCTCGCGACGACGGCGACGCTGCTCGACCTGCTCGACTCCGGCGACCACGTGCTCGCGATGGACGACCTCTACGGCGGCAGCTTCCGCCTGTTCGAGCGCGTCCGGCGCCGCTCGGCGGGGCTCGACTTCAGCTTCGTCGACCTGTCCGACGCCGGGGCCGCCGCCCGCGCCATCCGGCCGAATACCCGGATGATCTGGATCGAGTCGCCGACCAACCCGCTGCTGAAGCTCGTCGACATCGAGGCGATCGTCGCGGCGGCCCGCGGCCGCGGTACCCTGGTCGTCGTCGACAACACCTTCGCGACGCCCTGGATCCAGCGCCCGCTCGAGCTCGGCGCCGACGTCGTGATGCACTCGGCGACGAAGTTCCTGAACGGCCACTCGGACATGGTGGGCGGCGTCGCGGTCGTCGCGGACGCGGCGCTCGGCGAGCGCATCGGCTTCCTGCAGAACGCGGTCGGCGCGGTCGCCGGTCCCTTCGACAGCTTCCTCGCGCTCCGCGGCCTCAAGACCCTGCCGCTGCGCATGCGGCAGTCCGGGGAGTCCGCGCTCGAGATCGCCGCCTGGCTGGCGCGGCACCCGCGCGTCGAGCGCGTGCTCTACCCGGGCCTCGACTCGCACCCGCAGCGCCCGCTCGCGAAGCGGCAGATGGCGAGGAGCGGCGGCGGCATCGTCACGTTCTTCCTGAAGGGCGGCCTCGACGAGGCGCGGCGCTTCCTGGAGCGGCTCGAGGTGTTCACGCTCGCGGAGAGCCTCGGCGGCGTCGAGAGCCTCGTGGACCACCCGGCCATCATGACCCACGCCTCCGTGCCGCCGGAGACGCGGGCGCAGCTCGGCATCAGCGACTCGCTGGTGAGGCTCTCGATCGGCATCGAGGACACCGAGGACCTGATCGCGGACCTCGGCGCGGCCCTCGGCTGAGGCGGCCGGTCACTCTTCGTCGGGGTCGAGGTCCTCGACGCGGCCGTCGGCGAAGATCGCGAGCTCGTCGCCGGGCTCGGCGACGGCCGTCACCTCGCCGTCGGCGAAGCGCACGGTCACGTCGTACTCGCCGTTCCAGGGCGCCCCGACGATGAGGTCGTACTGGTTCTGGGAGCGGTAGCCGGAGCCCGATTCCACGGCGCGCGTGATCCGGACGTCCGGGGCGGCGCGCGGGACGATGCGCACGACGCGGCCCTGCTGGTTGCGCTCGCCGCCGCCGCCGAGGATTCGCAGCACGATCCGCTTCGTCAGCGTGCCGGCGCCGCGCAGCATGCGGTAGCTGCCGCCCCATCGTGCGATGACGTCCATCATGCCGTCGTGGTTCTGGTCGCCGCAGGCGAGCTGGCGGTTCTCGGTGTGCAGGCTGTCGGGATCCGAGGACGTGCCCTGCTGCAGCGCGGAGGGCAGCAATGCGCCCTGGACGTTAACGAGGATCTTCGGCACGCCGCGCCCGGTGCTCTCGAGGTTGTTGGCGACGATCACGTCCTCGTAGCCGTCGTCGTTGAGGTCGCAGGCCGCTAGCCCCTCGCCGAAGGTCGCGACCGACGACGTGCCGACCTCCTCGCCGCCGTCGAAGGCGCCGTCTTCGTTGCGGTAGAGGCGCGTGACCGTCCGGTCGTGGTGGACGAGGTCGAAGTCGCCGTCGTTGTCGACGTCGATCAGCTTCAGCCCGTAATCCGCGCGCACCGGGACGTTGGCCGCGGCGCTGCCGTCGCTGAAGGTCCCGTCGCCGTTGTTCAGCATGAGGCGGGAGCCGAACAGCATGTCGACGAATCCGTCCTCGTCGAAGTCGACGGCCTGGCCGCCGCGCGTGGCGTACTCGTCGCCGGCCGGCTGGTCCCGGAGGCCCGCCTCCGCCGCGCGGTCGGTGAAGTTCCCGGACCCGTCGTTGACGAAGAAGTGGTTGACCGAGCCGTCGCCCTTCGTCTGGTCGTAGGGCGCGAACAGGTCGACGTCCCCGTCGTTGTCGAAGTCGGCCGCAAGCAGGGTGCCGCCCTGGCCGCCGATCGCGAGGGAGGAGATGGCGGCGGATGTCTGGAAGTTGCCGTCGCCCTGGTTCAGGTGCAGGAGCGCGATAGAGCCCGTGTTGGACACGGAGGTGCGCGTGTTGCTGAAGATCTCGTCGAAGCCGTCGCCGTCGAAGTCCGCGAGGCGCGCGTCCCCGACCCGGCGCGGCTCGGCGACGAGGTCCTCGAGGCCCGCCTCGTCGAGCTCGCGCGCCGCGTAGCTCGCGGTGCAGACGCCGGTGTCGATGCCGCCCGTCGCGGTCGGCAGGTCGAGGCAGTCGTCGTCGTTGACCCGCCCGAAGGCCGCGCCGGCCACCGCCAGCTCCTGGTCGCTGATGACGCGGGCCACGGTGATCGCGACGGGGCCGCCGACGCCGATCCGCGTCCCGTTCATCGCGAACACGCGGTAGTACAGCGAGGTCGCCGTCGGGATCAGGGGACGCGTGTAGGGCGAGTGCTCCGCGCGGTCGAAGGTGGTGTTCGGCCGCGTGCCCGCGAGCTGCGACTCGAGGGCGGCGAAGTACACGCGGTAATGCGTCGCGTTCGGCACCTCCGGGAAGTAAATGGTGTTGCCGGGATCCTGGCTGGTAACGACGGTCCAGTCGATGGCATCCGGCACGGGCCCCGGGATGGCCGAGACCGCGACGCTTTCGGGGCCGCGGCCGCCGCCCGTCTCGGCGGCGACCTTGTAGTGGTAGGTGCGAAGGTTCGTGAGCCCCTCGTGGACGTAGCTCGTTTCCCGGATGTCGCGGATGACGTTCTCGTACGTGGGCCCGTCGGGGTTGTCGTCCCAGAGGATGACGTAGCGGTCCGCGTCGGTGACAGCGCCCCAGGAAAGCTCGACGAAGCCGTCGCGCGGCTCGGCGAAGGGGTTGGCGGGCGCGGCGTGCGGCGCGCTCTCGCCGAGTGCGCCGTCGCAGCCCGCGAGGCCGGCCAGGACGAGGAGGAGGGCAC
>DASSUY010000186.1:0-19032 GCA_035706525.1 Steroidobacteraceae bacterium | reverse complement strand
TGACGCTGGGCCTGCGCCGCGGCAGCCTGCTGCTGGGGCTCCTCGTGCTGCCGCTCGCGACGCCGGCGCTGATCTTCGGCGCGCGCGCGATCGACCTCGCGATCCACGGCGACACGGCGAGGGGACCCTTGCTGCTGCTCGCGGCGATGCTGGTGCTGTGCGTGACGCTCGCGCCTCCCGCGATCGCCGCGGCGCTTCGGATCAGCGCGGAGTGAGGCCATGACCTGGACCTGGTTCCACAAGCTCGCGTCGCCCCCGCATGCGTACCGGATCGCCGGGCGCCTCGCGCCCTGGTTCGGCTGGCCGGCCGCCGTCCTGGTCGCGGCCGGGCTCTACGGGGGCCTCGTGCTCGCGCCGCCGGACTACCAGCAGGGCGACGGCTTCCGCATCGTTTACGTGCATGCGCCGTCCGCGTGGCTTTCCATGATGGTGTACGCGACGATGGCCATCGCCGCCGCCATCGGCCTCGTGTGGCGTATCAAGCTCGCCCATGCCGTGGCGGCGGCCTCCGCGCCCATCGGCGCCTCGTTCACTGCGCTCGCGCTCGCGACGGGCTCGATCTGGGGCAAGCCGATGTGGGGCACCTGGTGGGTGTGGGATGCGCGGCTGACGTCGGAGCTGCTGCTCCTGTTCCTGTATGCCGGCGTGATGGCGCTTCGCAGCTCGATCGACGACCGGGACCGGGCGGACCGCGCGGCCGCGGTGCTCGCGATCGTCGGCGTCGTGAACCTGCCGATCATCCATTACTCGGTGTACTGGTGGAACACGCTGCACCAGGGGTCCACGATCACGAAGATCGGAAAGCCCTCGATGGCGGGCGACATGCTCTGGCCGCTGCTCGCCATGCTGCTGGGCTTTACGCTTTACTATGCGGCGGTCCTCTGCGTGCGCCTGCGGGCGGAGGTGCTCGTGCGGGAGCGCGACGCCTCGTGGCTGCGGACCGGGAGCCTCGGATGAGCAGTTTTCTCTACATGGGCGGCTATGCCGCCTACGTCTGGCCGAGCATCGGTCTGACGCTCGCCGTGCTCGCCTGGAACGTCCTGGCGGCGCGGCGCGCCCACGTGCGGGCGCGCAGCCACGCGCTCGCGCGCGCGGCGAGGAAGGCGGCGCCATGACGCCGCGTCGCAAGCGGCTGCTCGCCGTGCTCGCGATACTCGTCGGCGTCGGGTCCGCGACCGCGCTCGCGATGTACGCGTTCAACGACAACCTGCTGTACTTCTACAACCCGACGCAGGTGCTCGCCGGCGACGCGCCGGAGGGGCGGACGTTCCGCCTCGGCGGCATGGTCACCGAAGGCAGCCTCGAGCGCACCGAGGGCACGCTCGCGATCCGGTTCGTGGTGACCGACTACAAGCACTCGATTCCCGTCCGCTACGAGGGGCTCCTGCCCGACCTGTTCCGGGAAGGGCAGGGTGTGATCGCGCATGGTCGGCTGACGCCCGAGGGCACGTTCGTCGCGGACGAGGTGCTCGCGAAGCACGACGAGAACTACATGCCGCCGGAAGTCGCCGAGTCCCTGCACCAGCCGACGCCGGCGCGGGTGGAGCCGTGATCCCCGAGCTCGGGCACTTCGCGCTCATCCTCGCGCTCCTGCTGTCGGTCGCGCAGGCCGTGTTCGGCCTCGCCGGCGCCGCCCGCCGGCGGGAACACTGGATGGCGACGGCAGGTGCAGCGGTCGCCGGCCAGTTCGTGTTCGTCGCGCTCGCATTCGCCGCGCTCGCATACGCGTTCGTGCAGCGCGACTTCTCCGTGCTCTACGTCGCGCAGAACTCACACTCGCAGCTGCCGCTGTTCTACCGGATCGCGGCGGTCTGGGGCGCGCACGAGGGCTCCTTGCTCCTGTGGGCGCTCGTGCTCGCGGCGTGGACGCTCGCGGTCGCCGCCGCCAGCCGCTCCCTGGAGGCGCCGTTCCGCAGCCGCGTGCTCGGCATCCTCGGGCTCATCAGCATCGGCTTCCAGCTGTTCATGCTGACGACGTCCAACCCGTTCACCCGGCTCATGCCGGCCGCGGCGGAGGGCGCCGACCTCAATCCGCTGCTGCAGGACTTCGCGCTCGCCGTGCACCCGCCGATCCTCTACGCCGGCTACGTCGGCTTCTCCGTCGCCTTCGCCTTCGCCTGCGCGACGCTGCTCGAGGGCCGGCTGGACGCGGCCTGGGCCCGCTGGACCCGGCCCTGGACGCTGGCCGCCTGGCTGTTCCTCACCGTCGGCATCGCGCTCGGCAGCTGGTGGGCGTACTACGAGCTCGGCTGGGGCGGCTGGTGGTTCTGGGATCCGGTCGAGAACGCCTCCTTCATGCCCTGGCTCGCTGGCACGGCACTGATCCACTCGCTCGCGGTCACGGAGAAGCGGGGGCTCTTCAAGAGCTGGACGCTGCTGCTCGCCGTCGCGGCATTCTCGCTGTCGCTGCTCGGCACCTTCCTGGTGCGCTCGGGCGTCCTGATCTCCGTCCATGCCTTCGCGACGGACCCGAAGCGCGGGATCTTCATCCTCGCCTTCCTCAGCGCCGTGATCGGCGGCGCGCTGCTGTTGTTCGCCTGGCGCGCGCCGAGGCTCAAGTCGGCCGCCGGCTTCGAGGTGACCTCGCGCGAGAGCTTCATGCTCGCGAACAACGCGTTGCTCGTCGCCGCCCTCGCGCTGATCCTGCTCGGCACGCTCTATCCGCTCTTCATGGATGCGCTCGAACTCGGCAAGGTCACGGTGGGACCGCCCTGGTTCAACGTCGTGTTCCTGCTGCCGATGCTGCCGTTGCTCGCGCTGCTCGGCGTCGGCATGCATGCCGCCTGGAAGCGCGGCCTCCTCGGCGCCTGGCGGCGGAGGCTCTACGCCGCCGGGGCGCTCTCGATCGCGGGGGCGCTGGTCATCGGCGCCGGCGCCTACGGGGAGCTTCGGCCCGCGACCACGATCGGCTTCGCGCTGGCCCTCTGGGTGATGATTTCCTCGCTTCTCGTGCCGATCACGCGCCTCCGGGCGAGGCAGCCGATGCCCGCGGCCGTGGTCGGCATGGTCGTCGCGCATTTCGGGATCGGGCTCGCGACGCTCGGCATCACGGGCGTGCAGTCCTTCAAGGTCGAGAAGGATTTCGCGCTCGGCATCGGCGACACGGCTTCGATCGGGGGCTACGACTTCCGCTACGGCGCCTTGCGCGAGGTGCGCGGACCCAACTGGCGCGGCGTGGAAGCCGACGTCGTCGTGTCCCGGGACGGCCGCGAGGTCACGATACTGCGGCCGCAGAAGCGCGCCTACGAATCCGGCGGCAACGCGATGACGGAGGCCGGCATCGAGGCGGGCACGGCCCGCGACCTCTTCGCGGCCCTGGGCGACGACCTCGGCGGCGGCCGCTGGAGCTTCCGGCTGCAGTACAAACCGCTCATCCGCCATGTGTGGCTGGGAGCGATCCTCATCGCGCTCGGGGGCGCGATCGCGGCGTTCGACCGGCGCTATCGGCTGCGCGTGCGGTCCGAGGCCCGCGAGGCGGCGGCGGTCGCTTCATGAGGATTCCGCTGCGCTTCCTCGTCCCGACGCTCGGCTTCGCGATCCTCGTCGGGTTTTTCGTCGTCGGGCTCAAGCGCGACCCCGGCGTGCTGCCGTCGCCCCTGATCGGAAAGCCGGCGCCCGAATTCACGCTCGAGTCGCTCGGCGACCCCGCGTGGAAGCTGTCGCCCGCCGATTTCCGCGGCAGGCACTGGGTGTTCAACGTCTGGGCGACCTGGTGCGTCGGATGCCGCCAGGAACACGAAACCCTGCTCGCCATCGCGCGCGAGGACCGCGTCCCGATCGTCGGCCTCAACTGGCGCGACGACCGGGCGCTTGCCCTGCGCTGGCTCGGCCAGCTCGGAAATCCGTACGCCGCCGTCGCCTTCGACCCGGAAGGGCGCACGGCCATCGACTGGGGCGTCTACGGCGCTCCCGAGACGTTCCTCATGGATGCGCGCGGGATCGTGGTCTGGAAGCACATCGGCCCGATGACGCTCGATGCCTGGCGGCGGGATTTCGTGCCGCGCCTGCCGGCGCCGGAATCGACGCCATGAGGGGCGCGCTCGCGGCGTTTCTGCTGACCGTCGCGACCACGGGCGCGCTCGCCGTCGACACGGGCCAGCGATTCGGCGATCCCGGCGAGCAGGCCCGCTACGAGCGCCTCATCCGCGACCTTCGCTGCCTCGTCTGCCGGAGCGAAAGCATCGCGGATTCCAACGCGCTGCTCGCACAGGACCTCCGGCGGGAGGTCGAGGAGCTGATGCGGGCAGGGCGGAGCGATGAGGAGATCCGGTCGTTCATGACGGAGCGCTACGGCGACTTCGTCCTCATGCGGCCGCCGGTCGCCCCGCGCACCTGGCTCCTCTGGGCGGCGCCGGCGCTCTTCCTCGCCGGCGGACTTGCCGTCGTGCTCGTGACCGTGCGGCGGCGGGCTGCGGCCGCGCGCACGAATCCCGCCGCCCTCGACGAGGAGCCGGACCGACCGTGATGGCTTTCATCGCCATCGCGGCCGTCCTGGTCGCGCTCGCCGTGGGACTCCTCGCGTGGCCGCTGCTGCGGAAGCGGGGCGGCACGGAAGGCGCCCGCCCGATCGCCGCAGCGGCCACGGTGGCAGCCGTCCTGCCTGCGGCCGCATTCGCGGTCTATTTCGCCGCGAGCAACTGGAACTGGCGGGCGTCGACGACGGCGCCGACGACGCTGACGCGGCCTGACATCGAGCGCGCGGTCCGCGAGCTCGAGGCGAAGCTCGCGAAGGAACCGGACGACGTGGCGGGCTGGAAGCTGCTGGGCCGGTCGGCGACCGTGGTCGGCGACTATCCGCGCGCCCTCAGCGCCTTCAGGGAAGCCTATGCACGCACGCAGGGCCGGGACGCGGAAGCGGTCGTCGGCTATGCCGAGTCGCTCGTCCTGACCGACGAGCGCGAAATCGACGGCGAGGCCTCGGGATTGTTCGAGAAGGCGCTGGAACTCGCGCCCGACAACCCGCGCGCGCTCTGGTACGGCGGCATCGTCGCCTACCGCCGCGGCGACCTCGCGTTGGCCCAGCAGCGCTGGGTCGAGCTCCAGGAGTACGACATTCCCGCGGACCTCCGGCAGGTGCTCGCCGAGCGCCTGGCGGAACTCGAGCAGGCGGTCGGCAAGCCGACCGGCGCGCCCGGCATGCGCACGGCGGGCGCCTCGGTCGAAGTCACGATCGCGCTCGCCCCCGAACTGGCGGCGAAGGTACCCCGCGGCGCGCCGCTCTTCCTGATCGCCCGGCGCGGCAACGCGGGGCCACCGCTCGCAGTGCAGCGTCGCGACGCGGGGACCTGGCCGCTGACGCTGACGCTCTCGAATGCCGACGCCATGCTGCCGGGCACGCGGCTGGAGGAGGGCGGGCCGGTGACGCTCATCGCCCGCATTTCGCAGAGCGGCCAGCCCATGGCCGCGAGCGGGGACCTCTTCGGCGAGGTCGGTTATGATTTCGCTTCGGCCCGTCCGGCACGCATTACGATCGACCGGATCGTTCCTTAACCCAGCGGCCGGAGGAGCGCCATGGGGCCGGCGGTCGTCAACTATCGCTTCAAGCGCCTACCTTCCGCTTTCCGCTATTTCCCGCGCGCATTGTTCGGCCGGCGCAGCGCCCTGGTGCCCGAAGGCCAGGCGGTTCCCCGTCTCGAGGGTCGGGTCGAGTCCGTGCTTGCGAAGCCCCGGCACCTCGCGCGCTACCGCGAAGTCTGCGGCTTCCCGGAAGAGGGGAGCCTCCCGGTCACGTACCCCCACGTGGTCGCGATGCCGCTGCAGTTCGCGATCCTGACGCACCCGAAGTTCCCGGTGCGCCTCATGGGCCTCGTCCACATTGCGAACGAGATCGAACAGTCGCGACCGCTCCCGGCGGACCGCCCGTTCGCGCTTGCGAGCTGGATCGAGGGCTATCGCGAGACCGACCGCGGCCACGAGTTCGACCTGTTCACGACCGCCGAGGATGCGCAGGGCACCGCCTGGTGGGAGAAGTCCACGCTGCTCGCGCGGGGACCCGCGGGCCGGAAACCGGGTTCCCGGGGTGCGCGGCAGGCGCTGCGGTACGAGAAGCCGGGGGAGGGCGCGACCGTCGGGGCGACGGGGATCGCCGTTCCGAAATCAACTGGCCGGAGTTACGGCTGGCTGTCCGGCGACCTGAACCCGATCCACCTCGGCGACCGCGGGGCGCGGCTCTTCGGCTTCGAGCACGCGGTCGCCCACGGCATGTGGTCCATGGCCCGCTCGTTCGCGGCGCTCGGCCCCGAAGCGCTCGAGCCGCCGGTGAAGGCCAGCGTCGAGTTCAAGTTTCCGCTCTTCATGCCGGCGGAGGCGCGCCTCGAGCAGTGGCAGCAGGCCGGCCGCCGCGTATTCGTCCTCAAGGACGTCGAAAGCGACCGTCCGCACCTCGCCGGGTCCACGCAGCCCGCCTGAGCCATGGTCGCCGCGCTGATGCAGGGGGTGCTGCGCGCCCGGCCGGGCGAGGAGCGGGCCGTCGGCTTCGCGTTCGCCTACTTCTTCATGCTGATGTGCTCGTATTACCTGCTGCGCCCGCTGCGGGATGCGATGGCGATCGAGGCGGGCCTCGAAAACCTGCCCTGGCTCTACGTCGGCACCTTCGCCGCGATGATCGTCCTGTCACCGAGCTTCGGCGCCCTGGCCTCGCGCGTGCGCAAGCAGCTGCTGCTTCCCGTCACCTATGCGTTCTTCGCCTCGAACCTCGCCGCGTTCTACCTCCTCCTGAAGCTGATGCCCGAGGCGCGATGGATCGCCGCCGCGTTCTACATCTGGGTGTCGACGTTCAACATGTTCGTCGTCTCGGTGTTCTGGAGCTTCATGGCCGACGTGTTCCGCGACGAGGAAGCGAAGCGCCTGTTCGGCCCGATCGCGGCCGGCGGCGGCACCGGGGCGATCGCGGGGCCATTCCTGATGCAGTACGTCGTGCCGCGACTCGGCGCCGATGCGGTGGTCGGCCTCTCGATGCTGTTCCTGCTCGGCACGCTGCCCTGCATCCGTGCACTCGCGCGGTGGGCGCAGGCCCGGCACGGCCGCTTCGTGCTTCCGGCGGAGGACCCCGAGTCCCGGATCGGCGGCCGCATCGTCGCGAACCTCTCGCTCATCGTGCGCTCGCCCTACCTTCTCGGGATCACTGCGACCATCGCGATCGGGTCGATCGCGGCCGCGTTCATGTACAACGAGCTGCTGCGCTTCGTCGAGGCGGGGTACCCCGATCTCGAGAGCCGGGGCGCCTACCTCGGCCGCGTCGACCTCGCCGTCAACGTGGCGTCCTGGGTGTTCCAGGGCGTCGTGGTCGGCTGGCTGATCCGCCGCTTCGAGCTGACCGGCGCCCTCGTCGCCATCCCGCTCGCGGCGCTCGCATCCTTCCTGGTGCTGGCGGCGAGCCCCGTGCTCCCCGTGCTCGCGGCGGGGCAGGTGCTGCGGCGCGCCGGCGAGTACGGCATCGCCAAGCCGAGCCGCGAAGTCCTGTTCACGGTCGTCGACGCCGAGACGAAATACAAGGCCAAGAACTTCATAGACACGGTCCTGCAGCGCGGCAGCGACCTCGTCGGCGTCTGGCTGTTCGCCGTCATCCATGGCGCGGGCGTCGGCCTCGTCGGCTATGCCTGGATCTGCGCGACCATGATGGTCCCTGCGGCCGCGATCGCGACCGCGCTCGGCCATGCGTTCGAGCGCAAGCGCAGCGGCACTTCCTGACGCGGCCCCGGTCGAAGCCGAAAACCGTGCAAGGAGGCAGCCATGCATGCGATTCGGGGCGGGGAGGGGCGGCTGACGCGCCGCGAAGCAATTGGACTGCTTGCGGCAGCCATGGCGGCTCCTGGCCTGGCCGTCGCGGCTGAACCGGTGCTGCGCGCGATTCCGCGCACCGGCGAGAAGCTGCCGGTCCTCGGGCTCGGCACCTGGCAGGTGCTCGACGTCGCCGCGAGCGGACCGGAATTCGACCAGGCGCGGAATGCCGTGGCGGGCTTCCTCGCCGGCGGCGGCCGCGTCGTCGACAGCTCGCCGATGTACGGCCGCTCCGAAGAGCGCATCGGCGACATCCTGGCTTCCCTCGACGCTCCGCCGCGCCCGTTCCTCGCCACGAAGATATGGACCACCGGCCGGAAGGCGGGGGAGGACCAGCTCGCCGACTCGCATCGCCTCCTGCGCGCGCGCCAGCTCGACCTCGTGCAGGTCCACAACCTGCAGGACCTCGACACGCAGCTCGCGACGGTGCGCGAGGCCAAGGAGGCCGACCGGGTGCGGTACATCGGCGTGACGCACTACACGGCGAGCGCGCACGGCGAGCTCGAGCGCGTCATCCGGCGGGAGAAGCCGGACTTCCTGCAGGTGAACTACTCGCTCGCGGAGCCCGAGGCAGGCGCGCGCCTTCTTCCGCTCGCGCGCGAGCTCGGCGTCGCCGTGATGGTCAATCGTCCGTTCGCGGAAGGCGCCATGTTCCGCCGCACGGCGGGCGTCGGTCTGCCGACCGTGGCGGTCGAGCTCGGCTGCCGCACGGCCGGCCAGCTCTTCATCAAGTGGATCCTGGGCGACCCGGCCGTGACCGTGATCCTCGCGGCGACCGGCAACCCGCGCCACGCCGCCGAGAACCTCGAAGCGGCCTCCGGGGCGGTCCCGGACGCGGTGCAGCGACAGGCGATCGCCGACTGGTTCGCGACGCTCTGAGGCCGCGCCGCACCCGCAACTGAGAAGCGCTTCCCACCGGCGCCGGCGGATTGGCGTAGGCTGCACTCCGTCAGGGGGGAGCCATGAGAGTCGCCGTGCTGGCCGCGCTCGCCGCGGTGTCCGCGAGCCTTGCCGCCGAAGCCGCGCCACCGCCTGCGAGCGCGTTCGCGGCCCTTCCGGAGATGTCCCTCGTCCGGCTGTCGCCGAGCGGCGAGCGCGTCGCCTGGGCCAACGACCCCGGCGGCTCGCCGATCGTGGTGGTCTTCGACGTCGCGACGGGCAAGGACCTGAAGCGCATCCAGCCGCCCAACGCGCGCGTGCGCGACCTCGACTGGGCGGACGACCGCACGCTCATCATCAGCGTCAGCCGGACGCTGACTGCCGCGGCGTCGACCCTCCGCGAGCAGGCCTACGAGTTCGAGCGCTACCTCGCGATCGACGTCGAGGACCCGAAGGCTGTCGCGCGCTCGCTGCTGATGGAACACCCGGACCGTGAGAGCGTCACCGCGGCCTCGATCGAGCGGCTGCACCCGGAGAAGCCCGGCACGGTGATCATGTCGACCTACCAGTACTCCGAGACTTCCCATCGCGGCGAGATCGGCTCGCGCCTGAGCGGCGGGCGCAAGGATTCCGGCTGGGAGCTGACGCTGTTCGAAGTGGAGCTCGCGAGCGGCAAGGGGCGGGTGATCGAGTCGGGCTCCGTGAATACTCGGGACTGGATCCTCGACCCGGCAGGCCGGCCGGTCGCGCGCACGGAATGGGATGCAGAGTCCCTGCGCTTCACGATCCTCGCGAAGGAGGGTGCGAGCTGGAAGACAATCTTCTCGGAAGCCCTCGACTATGAGTTCGACGTGCTCGGGCTCGCGGCGGACGGGCGTTCGCTGCTGGTCCGGAGCCCCCGGGGATCGGAGCGATTCAAGATCTGGAGCCTGCCGCTGTCGGGCGGCGAGCTGGCGCTCGCCTACGAAGATGCGCAATTCGACGTGTACGGCGTCCGCTTCGACCGCTTCACGGCTCAGCCCGCGGGCTACCGGATCGGCGGGCCCGACCCGCACGTCGCCTGGACCGACCCGAAGATGCAGTCGATCCACAAGGCCGTGGCCAAGGCGTTCGCCGGCAAGAGCACGTCGGTGTTCGATCGATCCGCCGACTACAAGCGGATCATCGCGGAGGTCGAAAGCGACTCGAGCCCGCCGGTCTACTACCTGATCGACTTCGACAGGGGTGCCGCGGACATCATCGGCGAGGCCTACCCGTCGCTCGCGGACGTGCCGCTCGGCACGGTCGAGTCGACGAGCTACAAGTCGCCCGACGGCATCGAGGTGCCGGCCTACCTGACGCTGCCTCCCGGCGCCGAGCCGAAGTCGCTGCCGCTCGTCGTCTTTCCGCATGGCGGCCCCTGGGCGCGCGATACGGCGGACTTCGACTGGTGGGTCCAGTTCCTGGCGACCCGCGGCTACGCCGTGCTCCAGCCGCAGTTCCGCGGCTCCTGGGGCTTCGGCGCGGACCTCTACCGCGCCGGAAACCGGCAATGGGGGCGGGGGATGCAGGAGGACATCACGGCGGGCGTGCGCGAGCTGGTTGCGAAGGGCATCGCCGACCCGAAGCGCGTCTGCATCGTCGGTGCGAGCTACGGCGGCTACGCGGCGCTCGCAGGCGCCGCGTTCACGCCGGATGTCTATGCCTGCGCCGTGAGCGTCAACGGCATCGCGGACATCCCGCAGATGGCGGGTTTCATCCGTGAGCGCGACGGCGACGACTCGCCCGAGTACCGCAGCTGGCGGGACCTGATCGGCAATCCGAGCGATGAGGACCTCATGGCGTTCTCGCCGAGCCGGGCCGTCGACGCGATCCGCGCCCCGATCCTCCTGATCCACGCAACGAACGACACGGTGGTCCCGCCCAGCCAGTCCCGGATTTTCGCGGACCTGCTGCGGAAGAAAGGGAAGGGCGTCGAGCTGATCGAGCTATCCGGCGAGGACCACTGGCTCTCGACGGGCCGGTCGCGCCTGACGGTGCTCGAGGCGCTGGACGGATTCCTGGCCGCCCACCTGCGCTAGCGCGACTGCGCTTTCAGGCCGGGGAGGGCTTCGCCAGGGCCAGGAACTGCGGATCGTCGTGCAAGCTGTACAGGTCGGGGTCGTTCAGGATCCACTGGAAGTTGGTTACTCCCGCGGCGATCGCGCTGCGAAGCGTGTCGATCGCCTTCTGCTTTTCCCCCAGCAACGCATAGAGGCAGGCGCCGTTGTAGAGCATCACGGAATCGTCCGGCGCGAGTTCCAGGGCGCGCGCTCCCTCGGCGATGCCTTCCTCGCGGCGGCCCAGCTGCGCCAGCGTCGACGCGTAGAACATCCGTGCCCGCGCGTCGTCCGGGTTCTGCAGCAGGTAGTTGGGCAGGATCTCCAGGATCTTGTCGTTCTGGGCGTCCGACTCCGCGGTCATGCCGAGCGCGTCGTAGGCCTGCTTGAGGTCCACCTGCGCGACGTAGAAGCCGGGCTTGATGTCGATCGCCTTCTGGAACAGCTCGCGCGCCTCTGCGAATTCACTGGTGGAGAAGCAGATCCGGCCGAGCGTCCAGTACGCGATGAAGTTGTCGGGATCGAGCTCGATCGCCTTGCGGCCGGAGGCGGCTGCCTCGTCGAACTTTCCCCAGATGAAGTACGACAGCCCCATGGCCGCATAGGCTTCCGGGAGGTTGCTGTCGTACATCAGCGCCTTGAAGCTGAACTCCTGGGCCTTGTCACGGTAGGAATCCTGCCGCGAGAAGTACTGGTACATCTGGCCGTAGGCGCTCGAGCAGGCGGCGTAGGCCGCCGCGTAACGGGGGTCCAGCTCGATTGCCTTCTCGAACAGCTGGATCGCGTACTCGACGCTGCGCTTCGTCAGGCGATAGAGGTATTCCTGGCCGCGGAGGTAGAAGTCGTAGGCCTGGACGTTGCCGGTCTGGCGCTTCGTGAGCGTCAGCTTCTCCGTGAAGGTCAACTTCAGCTTCAAGGCGTCGACGATCTGCTGGGCGACCTGTTCCTGGATCTCGAAGATGTCGTCCAGCTTGCCCTTGTACGTGTCGCCCCAGACCTGCCGGTTCGTCGCGGCATCCACCAGCTGGACCGTGATGCGCACCGAATCCTGGGCGCGGCGCACGCTGCCGCCGTTGATGTAGCGCGCGCCGAGCTCGGCGGCGACCGACTTGAGGTCCTTGCGCGTCCCCTTGAACTGCATGGACGCCCAGCGCGACACGAGTTCGATCTCGCTGACGAGCGACAGGCGCGCTATCAGTTCCTCGGTAAGGCCGTCACTGAAGTAGTCGTCGTCGTGCCCGGCGCTGAAGTTCTCGAAGGGCAGCACCGCAAGCGCACCGGAACTCAGGATGGCGGCGGCGTCCGGCGCAGAGCTGGCTGGGCCGGAGGAGGCGGGCGAGGGCGCATCGTCCTGCGGACCGCCGGGGGCGGGCTCCGCAAAGGCGCCCTTCCCGACACCGACGCCCAGGCGCTCCAGCGCGCGCAGGATCGCACGCAGCTGCTCCTCCCGGTCGCCCTGGAAGAGCTGGATGTGCTGGATGCCGGCCAGCGCGTACCGGAGGCTGCCCGGGATCTCGGTCGGCTCGATGTCCACGGGCAGGATGTGCCCCTTGCGCTCGCTGGCGAGGAGCACCTCCTTGACGACGTTCTGGGACTTGACCGAAGACCTGGACACGAGCAGCAGCAGGACTTTCGCGCCTGCGACCGCATTGACGATTTCCTCGCCCCACATCGCCGCGCCGTCGATGTTGCGCACGTCCATCCAGAGGCCGACGCCCGCCTCGCGCAGCCGCTGGGTCAGCGCCTGGACCTTCTCGCTGTCCTGGCGCGAATAGCTGACAAATACATCCTCGGCCACCCGCATCCCCCCTGATGGCAGGAGCCCAGTCTATCCATGGGAGCGGGGCATATCAGCCCGGATGGGGTTCGCCAGGATCCGAGCGCGTTCGACAGGATCCCTGAGATCCAAGATTTACCATAATATACATTATGCGAACTGCCCCATCTGGTGCGGGCTCGCAGCCGCAGCGGTGTTCTACCAAGCCAGAACACCCGTGCCCGCCCGTCGCCATCCCGCGCCCCATCGCGTGCCGGCAAGCGCGCCACGCTCGTCAGCTGCCGAGCATGCGTATGGCGGCGAACATGGGGAACTGCAGCGTGTAGATCCAATAGAAAGCCCGTCGCACGCGCGGAATGCGGATTCCCGATCGGCCCACGGCGAGCGCGAGCGGGACCGCGGCCAGCGCGAAATGATTTCGATTGGGCAGGGCGAGCGCGCCGACCAGGGCGGCCACGGCGAGCCAGGCTACCGCAGGGGCCTCCCCTGCCCTTGCCAGCTTCACCGTGACGGCGACGAGGGCGACGCCCATGACGCCGAATTCGCACCAGAGGCCGAGTACGCCGATGGTCGCGAGCGACAGGGCCTGCAGGAATGGCGGCCAGCCGCTCTCGAGGAGCCAGACCGCCGTCACCCCAAGCGCGAACGTGAAGAGGATATTGGCTTGCCCTGCGGGCGCGTCGACGGCGAGCTGCGCAACCTGCGCGGCAATCCCGAATGCGAGCATGCGGACGATGACGGCCGGCAACCGGGCGGTCGCGAGTGCCCGCGTCCCGAGGGCGAGCGCGAAGACGAACAGCGGGAACGCGAGCCGCCCCACGGCATAGGCCCAGGCGGGCAAGTCGCCCGCGACGTAGCGCATCCAGTGCTCGACCAGCATCGCCGCGAGCCCGAGCCACTTCAGCGCCTCGATCGCCTCGCCGCGCGGGAACAGGCGCGAGGCCAGCGTTCCCGCCGACGCGGCCGGCTCACTCAGGGAGGCTGCCTTCCTTGTAACGCTCCTTGAGCCGGTCACGCGCTTCCGCCCGCATCTTTTCCCACTCCGCGTACTGCGATTCGTCGAGGATGGTGCGCACGCGCGCCTGGTAATTCTCGATGACGGGCTCGGCTTCCCGGAACATCGCGCGGCGTGCCCGCCGGGAACGGTCGCCGGCGTGCCGGTCCCGGATCGCCTTGAGCGCTTCGTTGCGCTCCTGGCGGAGGACCTTCAACTGGGCTTCCTGCTCGGGCGTGAGCTTGAGGCGCGCCTTCGCTTCCTCGACGGCGGCCTGCAGCGCCGGCGAAACCTCCTCCTGCGGCTGTTGCGCGGCGGCAGCGGCGGCGGCCAGCGCTGCGGAAAGCGCGAACGCGACGACCGTTGCCGCCCGAAACCGGTTCATGACGGGCTCCCTCGCGCGGTTGCCCGACCGTTTTATGCCAGTCGGCCTCAGGCCGCAACCGGCCAGGACAGCAGCACGGCGATGCCCGCCAGCAGGGTGACGCCGAACGCCGGCGCGAGGAACCGGAGCAAACGCCTGCCTCCCAGGATTCCGGCCATCACGCGGTCGTTCCCCCATAATGCGCCAACCGCGTTCGATCCGGACGTCATCCGCCCATGCGCCGCAGCTACGCAATCGGCCTGCCCGTCGTGGTCCTGCTCGTCCTGGCCGCGCAGTATTTCGACCTCGGCGATGCGCTCGAGTACCGGCGTTCCGTCGCGTTCGTCGAGCCCTGGCGCCTGTTGACCTCGCACTTCGTCCACCTGACGTTCCTGCACGCCGCGTTGAACGCCGTCGCGCTCGTGCTCCTCGGCCGGCTGTTCGAGCGCCGCCTGCGTCCCGCGGAATTCCTGGCGCTCCTCCTCGGCTCGCCGATCGCGATTTCCCTCGCCTTCCGCTTCCTGCTGCCCGAGCTCGCCTGGTATCGCGGCCTCTCGGACGTGCTGCACGCGATCTATTTCGCCGGCTGCGTCGTCTGGGTCGCGACCGCGACGGGCAGGCTGCGCTGGCTCGCGATCGCGGCGCTGCTCGCGGGCACCGTGAAGGTCCTGGTCGAACAGCCGTGGGGCGCCGACTTTCCGGTGCACGCGGTCCTCCGGATCGCGGTGGTGCCGCAGGCTCACCTCATCGGCGCGGTGGTCGGCACGGCCACGGGGCTCGTGCTGCGCCGGTTCAGGCCATCCCCTCGACGATGACGAGCTCGGCGGTCGCGCAGGACTGCCGGATCGCGAGCGCCTCGCGGTAGTCCGGCGAGTCGTACCAGGCCCTGGCCTGCGCGAAGCTCGGGAACTCCAGCACGACGAGCCGGTGGATGTCGACGTCGCCCTCGAGCCGCTCCGCACGTCCGGCGCGCACGATGTAGCGGCCGCCGTGCGCCGCGACGGTCGGTGTCGCCGCCTTGATGTAATCCTTGTAACGCTCCGGGTCGCGAACGTTGACGTTGACGATGACGTAGGCCTTCATGAAGCGGCATCTCCCTGCACGGCGTGGGTTTCGATCGCGACCGCGGGATGCGGCAGGCTGCGCGCCGCCGGCGCATGGAGGCAGAACTCCGGCGTCGGGCCGAGCGTCATGCGGCGCGCCCACAGGCAGCATCCGTCGGCGACGAGCGGCGCGAGCGAGGCATCGAAGTCCGCGTAGCTCATGCCCGCGGGCTTGGACATCCAGTAGGCGATGCGCGGGTCGATCGGCCGTCCTTGCCGCACGCCGTACAGCCCCGCGATCCCCTCGTCGGCGAGCGCGGCGATGCGATCGTGCGGGAGTTGCCGCATGCCGCTCACCGCGGCGCGGTTCAGCAGGTCGAGCGCCGCCGAGCCTTCCAGCTGGTGCCAGTCCTCGTAGCCCGCGCGCCCGCCGAGCCAGGGAATCGCCGCCAGGCGGTGGACACGGACGCGCACGAGGCCGTTGACGTTCGAGCGCAGCAGCACCGCGTGGAACTCCCGGTGGAGCGACTCGTAGTCGTGCGGCGCCGCATCGGGGCGCGGCACATGCCAGAAGACGTAGGCCAGCAAGCTACATCAGGCCCTTCTGCCGCTTCTTCTCGCGCTTCAGCGCGCGTTTCTCATCCTTCGTGTGCTGGGGCTTCTTCTTCGTCTCGCGTTTCTGGTCCATGCCCTTGCTCATCGGCGTGTCCTCGGTGGGCGGCCTGTGCCTATTCTGCCACCGCAGTCAGTGCAGGCGCAGCGACTGCCAGGCGCACCCGCCCCTGGACGCTGGCGGAGCCGGTTCCGTTCGATATCACCCGCCGTTCCAGGGGCTCCACTTCGAGGTAGCGCCTGCGACCCTCGGCGATGGAACCCACGAGCTGCTCGCGGTCCTCCACCTCCCCGGTCGTGTGCACATAGACGAGGTCGCCCGCGAACCAGGGCCGCAAGCCCACCGGGTCCCCCTGGACCCGCGCACCTGCAACCGGTCGTCGGGACCGCGCACGTACTCCAGTCGGCGCGGGAAGTCGTGCGCGGCGTTCTCGAAGACCCAGCGGCCGCCCTCGCATTCGCGCAGGTGAAACGCGACCGGCAGCTCGTTGTGGCTCACCTTCGCGACGTGGAAGACGCCGCCGCCCATCTCGACGAGCCGCAGGTCCTCGCTGCTCGCGGGGCCGGGATCTTCCTTGGGCGTTTCGACGCCGCGGCCGACCCAGGTCGTGGGGCCGAGAGCGGTCCAGCTCTCGCGGAACGTGGATTTCCGGCCGTCGGCGAGCCATTCCACGAGCAGCCAGTCGAGCGAGGCGAGCGAATCGCAATTCGCCGCCGCTGCCTCCGCGAACGCGGCCAGCGCGATGGCGAGACAGCATGCGGCGCGATGTCGCATGGGGCGGCTCCGGTGCGCGGATGGCGCGCGCGCACCATGTATCATACCGGGATGACGGAGACATCCCCGGGACGGCGGCTTCGGGCCGCCGTCGACGCCGAGCGGCCCCTCCAGGTCGTCGGCGCGATCAATGCCTACTGCGCCCTCCTCGCCGAACGATGCGGGTTCCGCGCGCTCTACCTGTCCGGCGCCGGCGTCGCGAACGCCTCCTTCGGCCTGCCGGACCTCGGGATCACGAGCCTCAACGACGTCGCGGAGGACGCGCGGCGGATCTGCGGCGCGACGGAGCTTCCGCTCCTGGTCGATGCCGATACGGGCTTCGGGGCCGCCTTCTCGATCGCGCGAACGACGCGCGAATTGATCCGCGCCGGCGTCGCCGGCCTGCACCTGGAGGACCAGGTCCAGGCCAAGCGCTGCGGCCACCGGCCGGGCAAGGAGCTGGTCCCGGCGTCGGAGATGGCCGATCGCGTCCGCGCGGCCGTCGATGCCCGAAGCGACGAGGCTTTCGTCGTCATGGCGCGTACCGATGCGCATGCGGTCGAAGGCCAGCAGGCCGCCATCGACCGAGCGGCTGCCTACGTCGAGGCCGGTGCCGACATGATCTTCGCGGAAGCCCTGACGACGCTCGACGAGTACCGGGAGTTCACCCGGGCGCTTCCCGTCCCGGTGCTCGCCAACATCACGGAGTTCGGGAAGACGCCGCTCTTCACGACCACGGAGCTCGGCGCCGCAGGCGTCCGCCTCGTGCTGTATCCCCTCTCCGCATTCCGCGCCATGAGCCGCGCCGCACTCGACGCGTATGGCGCCATCCGGCGGGACGGGACGCAAAAGGCGGTCGTCGACCGCATGCAGACCCGCGCCGAGCTCTACGACGTGCTCGGTTACCACGCGTACGAGCAGAAGCTCGACGCGCTCTTCAGCCGCGACCGCAAGCCATGAGCGCCGCCGGCGGTCCCGTGGCGGGTTTCAAGCCGAAGAAGTCGGTCGCCCTGTCCGGCGTCGTCGCGGGCAACACGGCAATCTGCACCGTCGGCCGCAGCGGGAACGACCTGCACTACCGCGGCTACGACATCCTCGACATCGCGGAGACCTGCGAATTCGAGGAGATCGCCTACCTCCTCATCCACGAGAAGCTGCCGAATCCCGCCGAGCTCGCGGCCTACAAGCGCCGCCTGAAGGGCCTGCGCGGGCTTTCCTCCCGTCTGCGGACCGCGCTCGAGCAGATTCCGGCCGGCGCCCATCCGATGGACGTCCTGCGCACGGGCGTCTCAGTCCTCGGCTGCGAGGAGACCGAGGACCCGTCGCATGCGCCGGCCGGGGCGCGCGGCGCGGCCGATCGCCTCGTCGGCTGCACCGGCTCGATGCTCTGCTACTGGCACCATTTCGTTCACGGCGGGCGGCGCATCGAGGTCGAGACGGACGACGAGTCGACGGGTGGCCACTTCCTGCACCTGCTGCACGGCAAGCCGCCGCGCGAGAGCTGGGTGCGCGCGATGCACACCTCGCTGATCCTGTATGCCGAGCACGAGTTCAACGCCTCGACGTTCACCGCCCGCGTCATAGCCGGCACGGGCTCGGACATGCACTCCTGCATCACGGGCGCGATCGGCGCGCTGCGCGGCCCCAAGCACGGCGGCGCGAACGAGGTCGCGCTCGAGATCCAGCGGCGCTACGCCGACCCCGACGAAGCCGAGGCCGACATCCGCCGCCGCGTCGCCGCGAAGGAAGTCATCATCGGCTTCGGCCACCCGGTCTATACGGTCGCGGACCCGCGCAACGTCGTCATCAAGCGCGTGGCCGAGCGCCTGTCGGCCGAGTCCGGGGACATGGATCGCTTCCGGATCGCCGAACGCATCGAGTCGGTGATGGCCGACGCGAAGCGCATGTTCCCGAACCTCGACTGGTTCAGCGCCGTCGCCTACGACCGCATGGGCGTCCCGGTCGAGATGTTCACGCCGCTCTTCGTCATCTCCCGCACGACCGGCTGGGCGGCGCACGTCATCGAGCAGCGCGCCGACGGCAAGATCATCCGGCCGAGCGCCAACTACACCGGCCCGGAACCGCGCGCGGTCCCGCCGCCCAGCCAGAGGTAGGAATGCCATGAGCCAACACGACATCCGCTCGGCCGAGCGGCCCGCTCCCGATCGCGTGCTCGTCGACATCGCGACATACGCCCGCGAGTCGCGCATCGACAGCGACGTCGCCTACGAGACCGCGCGCTACTGCCTCATGGACACGCTCGCCTGCGGCTTCCAGGCGCTGTCCTTCCCCGCCTGCACGCGCATGCTCGGCCCGGTCGTTCCCGGCGCGACCATGGCCCGCGGCGCGCGCGTGCCGGGGACGAGCTACGAGCTCGACCCGGTGCAGGCGGCGTTCAACGTCGGCGCGATGATCCGCTGGCTCGACTTCAACGACACCTGGCTGGCGGCGGAATGGGGCCACCCGTCGGATAACCTGGGCGGCATCCTGGCGACGGCCGACTGGCTCTGCCGTTCCACGGGAAAGCCTGTTCTCATGAAAGAAGTGCTGACGGCCATGATCAAGGCCCATGAGATCCAGGGCGTGATCGCGCTGGAAAACAGCTTCAACCGCGTCGGCCTGGACCACGTGGTGCTGGTGAAGGTCGCCTCCACCGCGGTGGTCGCGCACATGCTGGGCTGCACCTACGACCAGGTGGTGAACGCGGTCTCGCAGGCCTGGGTGGACGGCCAGGCGCTGCGCACCTATCGCC
>DASSUY010000185.1:0-2747 GCA_035706525.1 Steroidobacteraceae bacterium | reverse complement strand
AAGAAGTTCCAGACGGCCGTGCCGCCGAAGGTCGCCGCCCGCGCGATGCAGCTCGACCGGCGCCTCAGCCAGCTCGCGCAGGCGAAGGTTTCCTCGCAGATCCCGCTGATCCCGTAGCCGCTTCCCGGCCGCCGTCGGCTGTTGCATCATGGCAGCCGACGGAGGCCCATGGGCACACAGGCGGCAAGGCGCGCGATACTCGTCGGCGGCGCGATCGGCGGCGCGCTCGACATCCTGTTCGCGATCACCTGGGCGGCGATCAATGGCCGCACGCCCGAGTGGCTGCTGCAGACGGTGGCGACGGGGCTGCGCGGCGAGGCCGCCTACGACGATGGCGCCGGCGGCGCCGCGCTCGGGCTCGCCGCGCACTTCCTCCTCTCCTTCGGCTGGGCCGCGCTCTACATCACGGCAGCGCGACGGTTCCAGCTCTTGGCCGCGAAGCCCGGGTTCATGGGACCGGCGTTCGGCATCCTCGTCTTCTTCGTGATGCGCCTCGTCGTGCTGCCGCTGTCGGCGTTCCCGTATCCGGTGTCCTTCAGCCAGCCGGGCGCCACCTACGACCTGCTCTCGCACATGTTCCTGTTCGGGCTCCCGATCGCGCTGGCCACCGCGCGGGCGCTCCGGAGGGCCGGATGATGCGCCGCGCGGCGCTCTTCTGCGGGGCCGTCCATCTCGAGTAAGGCGCGATGACGGACGCCGTGGTCGAGCGGCTCCCGACGCCTCCGGCCGACGGGGACCTCGCCGCGCTCGCGGGCCTGCTCGTGGACGCAGTCGCCTCCGGCGCCGCCGTCAGCTTCATCACGATCGATTTCGACGGGGCGCTCGACTGGTGGCGCGCGCTGCTCTCGGACCGCGGGCGCGCGCCGCTCGTGCTCGTCGCCCGCGACGCAGAAGGCATCGTCGGCACCGTGCAACTGATTCCCGCGCGCGCGCCCAACCAGCCGCACCGCGCGGACGTCGCGAAGCTGATCGTGCACCGCCGCGGCCGCCGCCGCGGCATCGGCCGGGCGCTCATGCGCGCCGTCGAGCGGGAGGCCGCTGCAGCCGGCCTGCACCTGCTCGTCCTCGACTCGAAGCGCGGAGATGCGGGCGAGCGGCTCCACCGCGCGCTCGGCTGGAGCGTCGCCGGCACGATCCCGCGCTACGCGCTCGACACCGATGGGGCGACGCCGCACGATACCGTCGTGTTCTACAAGGAGCTCCCGGGTTCCGGCGGGGACGAGGCCTGGGCGCTCGTCGAGGCCGAGCTCAGGCACCACGCGAAGCCGGGCGACGACTGGATCGCGACCCTGAACCGGCTCTGGCGCAAGAACCGCTTCGTGACCTCGCTCGATGGCGTCCTGAAACTCGAGGCCGAGCCGCCGGTGCTGACGCGCGAGGCGCTCTCCGTCACGCACGAGCGCTGGCCGCTCGAGCGGCTCGCGCCGCTCCTGCACCCGGATGCCCACGGCCGCCGGAAACCGAAGAAGGACGACCTGCCGATCCTCGTGCTGGCGTGGAAGGGCCGGCATTTCCTGATCGACGGGCTGAACCGCGTGAACCGGCGCGTGCGCGATCGCGATCCGGGGACGCACGAGGTGATCGTGATCCATGCCGCGACCTGAACCGTCGCCGAACGGCGTCGGCGGGCTGTCCCAGGTCGCGGGCCATTTGCGATAATTCCGCCCCCGCGACGGGGACCTCCGCATGCCGTACCAGCTGACGCTCATTGAGAAGCCGACCTACCTGCACGCCGTCGTCACGGGCGACAACACGCCGGCGAACGTCAAGGGTTACCTGCAGGAGCTGCAGCGGGAGTGCGAGTCGCGGCAGTGCTTCAACGTGTTGATCGAAGAGCAGCTCATGGGTCGTCGGCTCGAGACCTGGGACGTGTACGAGATCGCCTCGGAAGGCAGCGCGAAGGCGCGCGGCTTCTTCCACGCGATCGCCTTCGTGGACGTGCACGCGCAGGGCGAGCTGATGAAGTTCGCCGAGACGGTCGTCAACAACCGCGGCGTGCCGATGTCGGTGTTCGCGACCGTCGCCGAGGCGGAACAGTGGCTGGCAGGGCGCCGGCGCCGATGACGGGCGGCTTCGCGACACTCTGGGAGTTCAGCGTCCCGCCGGCGCGGCGCGCCGAGTTCGAGGCGCAGTACGGGCCGGCCGGCCGCTGGACCGCCCTGTTCCGGCAGGCGCCCGGCTACCTCGGCACCGAGCTCCTCCGGAACCGCATGGACCCGCAGCGCTACGTGACGATCGACCGGTGGGCGACCGCGGAGGCCTTCCGCGACTTCCGCCGGCGCTTCTCCGCGGAGTACGAGCGCCTCGACCGCGAACTCGAGGGGCTCGCGACGCGGGAATCCCCGCTCGGCGAATACGTGCCGGTCGGCGCCGAGCGGGCGTGAGCTTCCGCCTCGACTGCGGGCCCTGCATCGTCCGCCCCTGGCGGGACGACGACCGCGCGGCCCTCCTCCGCCACGCCGACAACCGCAACGTCTGGCGGAACCTCAAGGACCGCTTCCCGCATCCCTACACCGCCGAGGACGCGGACGCCTGGCTCGCGCTCGCCCGCGCGCAGCCGGACCGCGCCGCCTGGGCGATCGAGGTGGACGGCGAGGCCGCCGGCGGCATCAGCCTCGAGCGGCAGGGAGACGTGTACTCGCACACCGCCCACCTCGGCTACTGGCTGGGCGAGGCGTACTGGGGCCGGGGCACCATGACGGCCGCCGTGCGCGGCGTGTCCGACTACGCATTCGACGTCCGCCGCT
>DASSUY010000184.1:0-5056 GCA_035706525.1 Steroidobacteraceae bacterium | reverse complement strand
TTGGAAAAGGGGACGCTCACCTTTTCCGTAGCTAAGCCCCATTGCCCCCGCAGGGAAAAGGTGAGCGTCCCCTTTTCCAAAAAGGTGAGCGTCCCCTTTTACGCCCGAAACCCCCTGTCCCTCGCGAACACGATCGCCTGCGCCCGCGACCACACCCCGAGCTTGTCGAAGATGTTCGACGCGTGGTTCCGCACGGTCTTCTCGCTGATCGCGAGCCGCGCCGCGATGTCCGCGTTCGCGAGCCCGTCGCCCATCAGCGCAAGCACCTCGCGCTCGCGCGCCGAGAGCGCGTCGAATACCTCGCTGCCGCCGCGGCCGGGCCGCATCGCGTGCAGCACCGCGTCCTGGAACCGCGCCCAGGCCGGCTCCGACTCCAGCAGGATGTGGTTCTTCGAGTCGAGCTCGACGATCTCCGCGCCCGGGATCCGGCTCGCGAGCAGGCGCCCCTCCTCCACGGGTACGACGCCATCCTCGCGCGCGTGGATGACGAGCGTCGGCACCCGCAGCTCGCCCAGCATCGAGACGACGTCGAGCTGCGCGCGGCACTCGAGCAGCGCCGCCGCGATCTCGCCGGTCGTCGTCCGCCGGCAGAGGTCGTTGAACCAGCCGATCTGCTCCGCCGTGCCCTCCGGCACGAACCGCGAGGTGAACACCTGCCGGAACGCCGCATTGTCGCTGCCCCAGGCCGCGCGCGCGAGGTCGATGATCGCGCGGTAGGTCGCCTGCGATTCGGCCGTGCCGCGCAGGTACGCCCCGCGCGCGTAGGCGCCGTAGAGGATCATCCGCTCCACGCGCTCCGGGTGCTTGAGCGCATAGGCGATGCAGGCCACACCGCCCTGCGAGATGCCGAGCAGCGTCACCTTGCCCGCCGGCCGCGCCGCCTCCATGACCGCCTCGAGGTCCTCGCACCAGCGCGCGACGTCGAGCGGCCCGCCGTTCCACTCGCTCAGCCCGCAGCCGCGGTCGTCGTAGCGGATGAAGCGGAAATTGCCGGCGAAGAAGTGCAGCCAGTGCTTCCAGAGCGGGTTTTCCCACTCGTACTCGAGGTGGCTCAGCCAGTTCGAGGCCTTGACGATCACGGGCCCCTCGCCCGCCTCGGCCCAGGCGAGGCGCGCCCCGTCCGAGGCCTTCAGGTACCGGATCTGCTGGCGGATCTGCTTGCGGGGGTTCGCCATCGGCGGGGTCGGGACATTTGTCCGGGCCGGGGGCCTCCGATCTTAGCCGAACCGGGACAGTTGCCCCATGGCCGGCCGGCGGCCCGGGGCGCAGGCTGTGCGCGCCATTTCTGGAGGGTCGGACAATGTTCAAGCGCGTGGCTTTCTTCCTGTACGGCGTCGCCTGCTACGTCGTCTTCCTGGCGACGTTCCTCTACGCCATCGGCTTCGTCGGCGGCTTCCCCTTCATGCCGACGTCCATCGACGGCCCGCTCGAGGGCTCGCTCGGCGAGGCGATCGCGGTCAACTGCCTCCTGCTCGGCATCTTCGCCGTGCAGCACAGCGTCATGGCGCGGCGGGGGTTCAAGGAGTTCTGGACGCAGCTCGTCCCCTGGACCATCGAGCGCTCGACCTACGTGCTGGCGGCGAGCCTCGCGCTGATCCTCTTGTTCGCGAACTGGCGCCCGATGGGCGGCGAGATCTGGAGCGTCGAGAGCCAGGCCGGGCAGGTCGCGCTCTGGGCGCTGTGCGCGCTCGGCTGGGGGCTCGTGCTGCTCGCGACTTTCCTGATCAACCACTTCGACCTGTTCGGGCTGCGGCAAGTGTGGCTGCCGCTGGTCGGGCGGCATTACACGCCGGTGACGCTCCGCACGCCGCGGCTGTACCGGCACATGCGCCACCCGCTGTACTTCGGCTTCGTGCTCGCGTTCTGGGCGACGCCGTACATGACGGCCGCGCACCTCCTGTTCGCGATCGCGACGACCGGCTACATCCTGATCGCGATCCAGCTCGAGGAGCGGGACCTCATCGCCGAGCACGGCGAGGGCTACGTCGCGTACCGGAAGAAGGTGCCGATGCTGCTGCCGAGCCTGAAGGCCCGGGACCTTTAGTACGGTGCCGGGCCGCAGTTATCGTAGTTATTGAACGGCAGGGACGCCGTCCGGTGACTCAGTGCGCCTCCCCGGCCATGCCGCAGGGCGAGCGTCGCACTGGTTAATAACTACGAAAACTACGGCCCGGCACCCTCTGACGATTAGAAGTCCACCGTCGCCCGCAGGAAGACGTACCGCCCGAGCGCGTCGTAGGTCTGCGGATAGGTGTTGCCGTTTCCGGTCGTGCCCACCGCGCCGCTGATCGTCGGGTTGTCGTCCAGTACGTTGTTGATGCCGAGCGTGAGCCCCGCCTTCTCCGTGATCGCCCAGTTCGCGGCGACGTCGAAGTAGTCCTCGGCGCTCAGGTACTTGTCGAGCTGGTTCTCGGGCATCGGGTTGTTCGGGCCCGTGATGCCGGTCACTTCGCTGTAGTGGCGCCAGGTGAACGACAGGTCCACGTCCCACGGCGTCTGCCAGCTCGTGCGGAAGCGGTGCCTCCACTGCGGGCTGGGCGTCAGGCAGACCGACGAGTAGAAGCCCGTGCAGTCGTACCAGTCGCGCGTGATCTCCGGATCCGGGTGCAGGTCCACGCCCGGCGCCGGCTGCGTGATCAGGTTCAGCAGGTACGTTCCCGTCAGGTTGAACGCGAGGCTGCCGAAGCGCCCCACCTCGATGCCCGTGTAGCCGACGTTCAGGTCGTAACCCTGCGTCGACAGCGAGCCGATGTTGATGTTGAGGTCCTGCACGAACCCGTTGCCGACCCAGAGCTGGCCGTTGGGGTTCCGGTTGATGCGCGCGCAGGCGGCCGGGTCGTTGTTCGCGTAGCACGCCGTCCAGGTGTTCGGCGGCCCGAACGTCGTGATCGTGTCGGCGATCGAGATGTCGAAGTAGTCGACCGTGATCGCGAGGCCCGGCACCCAGCGCGGCTGGAAGACCACGCCGTAGGACCAGGTATCCGACTCCTCGGGCTGCAGGTTCACGTTGCCGCCCTGCAGGAAGTTGTACTGCCCCGCCGGGCTGTCGAGCGCCGACGAGCCGACCTGCCCCGCCGGCACGCCGGTCGCGATGCATTCCTCCACGCTCGCCTGCGGGTCACGCGCCGCGGCGCCGCAGGGATCGCCCGCCGCGTCGAACAGGTTGAAGCCCTGCGCCGTGAACAGCTCGACGATGTTGGCCGCGCGGACGGCACGCTGGTAGCTGCCCCGCAGCCTCAGGTCGGAGACCGGCGCCCACTCGAGGCCGAACTTGTACGTGTCGGTCTGCACGCCCGTGCCGTAGTCGGAGTAGCGGTACGCGGTGTCGAAGGAGAGGCTTTCCGCGAACGCCTGGTCCTGCAGGATCGGCATGCGCGCTTCCATGAACGCGTCCTTGACCAGCGTCGAGCCGCTGATGCCGATCGTCGGGCCGCCGGAACCGGCGAGCAGGCCCTGCGTCTGCAGCGCGTCCACCGTGTTGTTGAGCGCATCGCGGCGGTACTCGACGCCGGCGACGAGCTGCAGGCCGTCCGAGGCGAGCGGCGACTTGATGCCGTACACGCCGAGGTCGCCGTTGATCGCGGCGTTGTAGATCTCCTGCGAGATGCGACCGGTCTGCAGGCCCGTCGCCTGCAGGTAGTTGAGCTGCGCCGCGGTCACGCCGTTCGGCACGAACGGGTTCCAGGGCACGCAGGCCGGGTCCGTGCCGTCGATCACCGAGCGGCAGGTCGGCACGCCGTTGACGTCGACCACGTCCAGCGCCCGCGAGAGGCGGTTCGTCACGAAGTAGTTGAGCGTCGTCGAGTTGACCGAGACGTTCGAGTACTGCGCCGAGACGTCGTAGCCCCAGGCCTCGTTGATCGACCCGCGCACGCCCGTGACCGCGCGGAACGAGTTGTTGGCGAAGGACTGCTGGCGCCCGCCGCCCTCCACGTTGCGGCGGCCGATGTACATCGACACGCTCGTGCCCGCGGCGACCTCGTCCGGGCCGCAGCCGATGTCCGCGAGGTTCGCGGCCGGCAGCAGCGGGTTGTCGCAGTTGATCGTCGTCGTGTCGAAGAAGTTGCCCGAGGGCGCGATCTGCGCGACCGAAGAGTAGTCGTTGAACATCAGCTGCGTGTAGACGTCGGCGTGCTCGTTGAACTCGTAGTGGCCCATCGCGCCGATGCTGTAGCGGCGCTCGGGACGCTGGTAGTAGTTCAGCGGGCCGAAATTGTAGAGGTCCGTGTCCGGGTTGTAGTCGCGGAAGTTGCCGGACGGGTCCGTCGTGAAGTCGTAGAACGCCGGGTTCGACGGATCCAGGAAGTTCGTGAAGCGGCCGCCCGCGTTCGTGGACGAGCCGCCGCACTCGAAGGAGCCGACCGGGTTCGGGTTCAGCGAGCAGGCCGAGTAGTCGCGGTCGCGCTGCACGATGCTCTTACTGTCGAACACCGTCGCGTAGGCCGTGATGTTGCCGCGGCCGTCGCCCGAGTTGACGCCGACCATCAGCGAAAGCTCCTTGCCCTCGCCGTCGGTCACGGAATCATCAGGTAGCGCGAACTCGGAGGGGTTCGTGGCGGCGCTGGCGGCGATGATGTCGCGCAGCTTCGTCTCGCCCGGGCCGCTGAAGTCGTTCTCGTGCCAGTAGAAGTTGTACTGGGACGTGACCTGGACGCCCTCGAAGTCCTTCTTCATGACGAAGTTCACGACGCCCGCGACGGCATCGGAGCCGTACACGGCGGAGGCGCCGCCGGTCAGCACGTCCACCCGCTCGATCATCGAGGTCGGGATCTGGTTGATGTCCGGGGCCGCCGAGGCGGAGGTGACGCCGCCGTAGGGCATGCGCCGGCCGTCGATCAGCACCATCGTGCGCGGCGAGCCGAGGCCACGGAGGTTCAGGGTCGCCGTGCCCGTGGCCGCGTTCGAGACGGTCACGTTCTGCGCCGCGAAGGCCTGCGGCAGCTGGTTGACGAGGTCCTCGATGCGGGTGACGCCCTGCGTCACGACGTCCGCCGCCGTGACCTGCGTCACCGGCGTGGTGGACTCGAGGTTGGCGCTACGGATGCGCGAGCCCGTG
>DASSUY010000183.1:0-5103 GCA_035706525.1 Steroidobacteraceae bacterium | reverse complement strand
CGTGATGACGCCCGGGCAGTTGGGACCGACGAGGCGCGTGCGCGACCCGGCCAGGGCCCGCTTCACCTTCACCATGTCGAGCACGGGGATGCCTTCGGTGATGCAGACCGCAAGGCCCAGCCCGGCGTCGATCGCCTCCAGGATCGCATCGGCCGCGAACGGCGGCGGGACGTAGATGACGCTGGCGCTGGCGCCGGTCTCGGCGACCGCTTGCGCCACGGTGTCGAACACCGGCAGGTCGAGATGGGTGGTGCCGCCCTTGCCGGGCGTCACGCCGCCGACCATCCTGGTGCCGTAGGCGATCGCCTGCTCGGAATGGAAGGTGCCCTGCTTCCCGGTGAAGCCCTGGCAGATCACGCGGCTCCTGCGGTTGACGAGGATGCTCATCGCCGCGCCCCCGCCTTGCCCTTGGCCAGCCGGACGGCCTTGGTCGCTGCGTCCGAGACGTCCTTCGCCACCGTGATGGCGAGGCCGCTGGACGCGAGCAGCGCGCGCGCCTTGTCCGCGTTGGTGCCCTCGAGCCTCACGACGACCGGCAGGGTGACGCCGGCGTTCTTGACCGCCTGGATGATTCCCTCGGCGATCACGTCGCAGCGCACGATCCCGCCGAAGATGTTCACGAGGATCGCGCGTGCGCGCTCGTTCGACAGGATCAGGCGGAAGGCCGCCGTCACGCGGTCGGCCGTCGCCGTGCCGCCGACGTCGAGGAAGTTCGCCGGCTCCCCGCCGTGCAGCTTGATCAGGTCCATCGTCGCCATCGCGAGGCCCGCGCCGTTCACCATGCACGCGATGTTGCCGTCGAGCGAGACGTAGTTGAGCTCGTGCTCGGCCGCCTTGCGCTCCATCTCGTCTTCCTGCGAGGGGTCGCGCAGCGCCGCGAGCGCCTCCTGCCGGAACAGCGCGTTCGCGTCCACGTTGATCTTGGCGTCGAGCGCGACGAGCGAGCCCTCCTTCGTCACGATCAGCGGGTTGATCTCGACCAGGGACAGGTCGCGCTCGACATAGAGGCGATAGAGGGCGCGCGCGATGCGCTCGAATTCCGCGACCTGCTTCCCGGTGAGGCCGAGGCCGAACGCGAGTCGGCGGCACTGGTACGACTGCAGGCCGGCCGCCGGATGCACGTCGATCCGGAGGATCTTCTCCGGCTCGTGCGCGGCGACCTCCTCGATGTTCATGCCGCCGGCCGCCGATGCGACGAAGGCGATGCGGCTGCGCTCGCGGTCGAGCAGCACGCTGAAATAGAGCTCGCGCTCGATGGCGCTGCCGGATTCGACGTAGACGAGGTCGATGGGCAGGCCGCGCGCGCCGGTCTGCGGCGTGACGAGGCGCTGCCCGAGCATGGCCTTCGCGGCTTTTCCCGCTTCCTCGGGCGAGCGGCAGAGCTTGACGCCGCCGGCCTTGCCGCGGCCGCCCGCATGGACCTGCGCCTTGACCACCCAGACGGGACCCTGGAGCTCGCGCGCGGCGGCGACTGCTTCGGCTTCGCTGGCCGCCACGCGACCGGCCGGGACCGGCACGCCGTAGTCCGCAAAAACGCGCTTCGACTGGTATTCGTGGAGGTTCATCACGGCATTGTATCGGAGGACGCGTGGTACAGTGCCGCCGTGAAAATGCCGGCCGACACCGAGCGATCGCCGGGCGATCCCGAACTGGCCTGGCGCGTCCTCGGCCTGCTGAACCTCTACCGGCTCGCGGTTCCCGCCGTGCTGATGGCGCTCGCGTTGCTCGCGACGCGGCCGCAGACGCTGGGCGCGCAGTCGCCGACGCTCTACCTGTACGCGCTCGCAGCGTGGTTCGGGACAGGCATCCTCTGCATCGGGCTGCTGAAAAGCCGCTGGCCGAGCCGGCAGGCCCAGGCCTTCATCCACATCGGCTTCGACATCGTGGCTGTGACCGCCCTGCTCGTCACGAGCGGCGGCGCGTCCAGCGGCGCGGGACTCCTGCTCATCATGCCGGTCGCGGGCGTCAGCCTCCTGCTTCCGCCGCGCATCGCGACGACGGTCGGCGCGATCGCGGCGCTGTGCGTGCTCGGCCAGCAGATCATGCTCTGGTTCTACGGCACCTCCGACGCCTCGGAGCTCACGCAGGCGGGCATCCTCGGCGGCGTGATCCTGATTGCGGCGCTCGCGGTCGCCCCGCTCGCAGGGCGGCTGCGCGAGAGCGAGGCGCTCGTGCGCCAGCGCGACCTCGACCTCGCGAACCTCGCCGAGCTCTCGCAGTACATCGTCGAGCGCCTGCGCGAGAGCCTCGTCGTGGTGGACGAGCAGGACCGGATCCGCCTCATCAACGAGTCGGCTCGGCAGATCCTGGGCGCGGACGCGCAGTCGAACGCGCTCGTCGGGGAAGTCTCGCCGCGGCTCCTCTACCTGCTCACCATGTGGCGCCAGGGCGGGGCCGCGACCGACTCCTCCGGGTCCAACCTGCTCGCGGTCGACGGATTGCGCGAAGTGCGCCCGCATTTCGCGCCGCTCGGCAAGGGGCAGCCGCCGCCGGTGCTGATCTTCCTCGAGGACCTGACTGCGCTCGACGACCGCATCCACCAGACGCGCCTCGCCGCGCTCGGGCGGCTGTCCGCCTCGATCGCGCACGAGATCAGGAACCCGGTCGGCGCGATCAGCCATGCCGCCCAGCTCCTCGGGGAGGACACGGGGCTTTCCTCGGCCAATCGACGAATGGCGGACATCATCCGGGCAAACACCGAGCGCGTCAGCACGATCATCGGCAACGTCCAGCAGCTCGCCCGGCGCGAGAACACGCGCCCGGAGCGCATGCCGCTCGGCGAATGGCTCGCGGAATTCGTCCGGGAGTTCATCGACACGGGCGGCCACCAGCCGGGCCAGCTCGCCGCCGTCGAAATGCCCGAGGCGGAACTCGAGGTGCGCGTCGATCCCTCCCACCTGCGTCAGATCCTCTGGAATCTCTGCGAAAATGCCTTCAGGTATTCCGTGACCCACCCGGAGGATCGCGTGGAGCTTCGCATCGGCCGCCTCGCCGGCAGCAACCGGCCGTTCCTCGAGGTGCTGGACCGCGGGCCGGGCATCGACTCGACGATCAGCGATCGCATCTTCGAGCCGTTCTTCACCTCGCGCGCGAGCGGCACGGGACTCGGCCTCTTCATCGCGCGTGAGCTCGCGCAATGCAACCGTGCGCTGCTCGTCTACGAGCCGCGCACGGGGGGCGGCAGCATCTTCCGTATCGTCTTCGCCGACCCGCAGCGCTGGGAGCATTCCTGAGCCATGGCGAACCCGCGGGCGCTGATCGTCGACGACGAGCCGGACCTCTGCGAGTTGCTCTCGCTGACGCTCTCGCGCATGGGCGTCGACTCGAACGCCGTCCATGACCTCGCCTCGGCGCGCCGCGAGCTGCAATCCCGGCGCGAATACGCGCTCTGCCTGACGGACCTGCGCCTGCCCGACGGCGACGGCACGGAGCTGATCGAGTGGATCCAGCGCGAGGCGCCGGAGCTGCCGGTCGCCGTGATCACGGCGCACGGGCACGTCGAGGCGGCCGTGCTCGCGCTGAAGCTCGGCGCCTTCGACTTCGTGCGCAAGCCCGTCGACATCTCGGACCTGCGCAAGCTCGTCAACCAGGCGCTGAAGCTCTCGGACAGCCGGCGCGCCGCGGACGGCGGGCGGCGCCTGCTCGGCGATTCCGAGCCGATGCAGAAGCTGCGCACCATGATCGCCCGCGTCGCGCGGAGCCAGGCGCCCGTGCACATCACGGGCGAGTCGGGCACGGGCAAGGAACTCGTCGCCCGCCTGATCCACGAGTCCGGCCCGCGCAAGGACGCGCCCTTCGTGCCGGTCAACTGCGGCGCGATCCCCTCGGAACTGATGGAAAGCGAACTCTTCGGACACCGCCGCGGGAGCTTCACGGGCGCGGTCGCCGACAAGCTCGGCCTCGTCCAGGCAGCCGAGGGCGGCACGCTCTTCCTCGACGAGGTCGCGGACCTGCCGTTCGTCATGCAGGTGAAGCTCCTGCGCCTGATCCAGGAGAAGACCGTGCGCCCCGTCGGCGACCAGCGCGAGCAGCCCGTGGACGTCCGCATCCTCTCCGCGACGCACCGCGACCTCGGTGAGCTCGTGGCCGCGGGCCGCTTCCGGGAGGACCTCTACTACCGCATCAACGTCATCGAGATGCGGGTGCCGTCCCTGCGCGAGCGGCTCACCGACATCCCCGAGCTGGCGGCGGCCATCACTGCGCGCTTCGCGGCGCGCCTCGGCATGGCGCCGCCCGCGATCTCGGACGAGGCCATGGAGCTGCTCGCGACGCACGACTACCCCGGCAACGTCCGCGAGCTTGAGAACATCATCGAGCGGGCGTTGACACTCTGCGACGGCGGCACGATCCGGCCCGAGGATGTCGAGCTTCGGGCCTCCCCCGCCGGGATCGGCGAGGACACGGTCCCGCCCCACCGCCCCGGGACGCTGCCCCAGGCCCTCGAGGACGTGGAGCGGGCCAAGATCATGAAAGCCCTCGAAGAGGCCCGATTCAACAAGACCGCGGCTGCCCGGGCGCTCGGCATCAGCTTCCGGGCGCTGCGGTACCGGATCAAGAAACTCGGCATCGAGTGACGCGGCGCGTCACTTTGTGACGCGGCACGTCAGGGCCCCCGTCGCCAGAGGCCGACGATCTTATGCCCGGGGGCAATAAAGACTGTCGAATCCGTCACTTACGGGCCACCGCCCGCTTGGCATGATCCTTGCTGTACGTAGGGTGCATCGGCGCATGAGCGCCGCCCTTGTTACACAGGAGTCAACTTAAATGAAGACGCTTCAGAAGGGCTTCACGCTCATCGAACTGATGATCGTGGTGGCCATCATCGGCATCCTGGCCGCCATCGCGATCCCGGCGTACCAGGACTACACGATTCGCGCGCAGGTCTCGGAAGGCCTGTCGCTCGCGTCGGACATCAAGGCGGGTGTCGCGGAGTTCATGGCCCAGACCGGTGACTGGCCGGTGGACCTTGAAGAGGCGGGCCTGGGTTCGGCTGCCGCCGAAGACAAGGCCGGTCGCTATGTCGAATCGATCGACGTCAGCAACGGCACGATCCAGATCGTGTACGGCAAGGACGTGAACTCGAAGGTCGACGGCAAGCAGCTC
>DASSUY010000182.1:0-17061 GCA_035706525.1 Steroidobacteraceae bacterium | reverse complement strand
TATTAAGAAAAGGTGAGCGTCCCCTTTTATCCTCGTAGGTTCGGTCCGACGAAAAAGTCGGCGTGCGACCGGGAATCGTCTGGAGACTGCGACACCCGTCGATGGTTTTTTTTCGCGCACGGCCTAAAGTTCGTCCTGCATGGGACGCAATACCGACATGGCCGGCATTCCGAACTATCGCGATGTCCTCATCGCGAATGCCGTGCGCGCCCTGCGAGACAGCTTCCCGCCCAAGCCCGCCTTCGCCGCCCGCGCCGGCCGCCGTGCCTGGCTCGCGGCCACGGAAGCCGCCGGCAGCTGGCGGGCGGTCGCGATCGCCGCTGGCGCCGTGCCGGAACAGGCCGTCACCCGCTGACCCTGCCCGGGCCCGGCCGCGCCGGGCCAACCCGTTGCAGTCCCTCAGGCCGCCGCCGGCACCGGCGTGGCCGAAATGCGTCGATACCGCAGCATCAGGAGCACGGCGCAGCTGACGAGGCCGGCGATGAGCCCGCCCCAGATGCCGGCGGGGCCGGCGCCCTGCCGGATGCCGAACCACCAGGCCGCCGGGAAGCCGATCAGCCAGTAGGCGGTGAAGTTGAGCGCCATCGGCACCTTGGCGTCCTTGAACCCGCGCAGCGCCCCCGCCGAGCCGACCTGCAGGCCGTCCGGCACCTGGAACACCGCCACGAACAGCAGCAGGAACACCGAGAGCTGCCGGACCGCCTGGTCGGTCGTATAGGCGGCCGCGATCTGCTCCCGCGCCGCCAGCAGGACGAGCGAGGAAAGCGCCATGACAATGCCGCACATCGCGATGCCGCTCCAGCCGGCGTTCCGCGCCGCCACGCGGTCGCCCCGCCCGGCCTGGTGGCCGACGTGGATGGTCGTCGCCGAGTGCAGGGCGAGCGGGATCATGAACATGAGCGAGGCGTAGCTGATCGCGACCTGGTGCGCGGCGACCGTCACGGTCCCGAGCGTGCTCATGAGGAGCGCGGCGACGGCGAAGAGCGCGCCTTCGGAGACGACCGAGCCCGCGATCGGGAGCCCGAGCGCGAGGATCTCGCGGAGCGCCCGGCCGTCCGGCGCCTCGAAGCGCGCGAACAACCCGAAGCGGCGGTAGATCGCGTGGCGCCGCTGGTACAGGTGCATCGAAATCAGCATCGACCAGTTGGCGGCGGCGGTCGCGATGCCGCAGCCCTGCGCCCCCAGGCTGGGCGCGCCGAGGTGGCCGAGCGTGAAGACCCAGTTGCCGAGGACGTTGGCCGCGAGGCCGACGAACGCCGTGTAGATCACCGGGCGGGTCCAGCCGATGCCCTCGCTGGTGTAACGGTGCGCGAGGAAGACGAGCATCGCCGGCATGCCGAAGCACATCGCGTACACGTAGCTGGCGGCGTGCGGGATCGCGCGCGCGTCGGTGCCGAACCCGCGCAGCATCGGCGTCACGCAGGCGAGCGCGGACACGAGCGGGACGGCGAGGATCAGCGCGAGCCACACGCCCTGCCGGAAGCGGCGGCCCACCTCCTCGTCGCGGCCGCCGCCGTAGGCATGCGCGACGATCGGCGAGATGGACATCAGGACGCCGAGCCCGAACAGCCAGAACATCTGGTAGTAGCTGCCGCCGACGGCGACGCCCGCGAGCGGCTCGGGGCCGAGGCGCCCGGCGAAGAGCGTGTTCGCGAGCGTCATGCCCGCGATCACGATGTTGTTGACGATGAGGGGCCCGGCGAGGCGCAGTATCGACCGCGAATCGCGCGGAAAGGCGTGTCGGAAGCTGCCGGGTTCGCGCATCGGGGGGATGTGGCATTCTACCGGAAGCAGGTCGCCTGCCCCCATCGGAGAGTCCCATGCTGGTCGGAACACAGCCCCGGCGTGTCGCAGTCATCGGCGGCGCGCGCATACCCTTCGCCCGCTCGCACGGCGCCTACGCCAAGGTCGGCAACCAGGAGATGCTGACGGCGGCGCTGAAGGCGGTCGTGAACAAGTACGCGCTGAAGGGCGCGCTCCTCGGGGACGTCGTGGCCGGCGCGGTGGTGAAGCACTCGAGCCAGTGGAACCTGACGCGCGAGGCCCTGCTCGACTCCGGGCTCGACCCGCACACGCCGGGGCTCGACATGCAGCGCGCCTGCGGCACGAGCCTCGAGGCCGCGATCACGGTTGCGAACAAGATCGCGCTCGGGCAGATCGAGGCCGGCATCGCCGGGGGCGTCGACACCGCGAGCGACCCGCCGGTCGTCTTCGGCCGCGCCTACCAGCAGGTGCTGCTCCGCATGCACCGTGCCAAGAGCTTCGGCGAGCGCGCGGCGGCCGCCCTCTCGATCCGGCCGCGGCACTTCAAGCCGGTCTTCCCGGGGGTGCGGGAGCCGCGCACCGGGCTCTCGATGGGCGAGCACACGGAGAAGATGGCGCGGGAGTGGGAGATCCCCCGGGCGGCGCAGGACGAGCTCTCGCTCCGCAGCCACCAGCTCGCGCACCGCGCCTGGAGCGAGGGGTTCTACGCCGATCTGGTCATGCCCTACCTCGGCCTCGAGACGGACAACAACGTGCGCGCGGACACGAGCCTCGAAAAGCTCGCGAAGCTCAAGCCCTCGTTCGCGCAGGATGGCTCGCTGACGGCCGGCAACTCGACCCCGCTCACCGACGGCGCGGCGGCGGTACTGCTCGCCTCGGAAGACTGGGCGCGCGCGCGGGGGCTGCCGGTGCTCGCCTACCTGACGCATGGCAAGGTCGCCGCGGTCGACTTCGTGGGCGGCGAAGGGCTCCTGATGGCGCCGACCTACGCGGTCGCCCGGATGCTTGAGGACGCGCGGCTGACGCTCCAGGACTTCGACTTCTACGAGATCCACGAGGCCTTCGCGGCGCAGGTGCTCTGCACGCTCAAGGCCTGGGAGTCGGAGAAGTACTGCCGCGACCGGCTGGGGCTCCCGCGGGCGCTCGGGTCGATCGACCGCGCGAAGCTCAACGTCAAGGGCGGTTCCGTGGCCGTCGGCCACCCCTTCGCGGCGACCGGGGCGCGGATCGTCGCGACCCTCGGCAAGCTGCTCGCGACCCGCGGCTCCGGGCGCGGGCTGATCTCCGTCTGCACGGCGGGCCGGATGGGCGTCACCGCCATCATGGAGCGGTAGGGGAAATAAAAGGGGACAGGCACCTTTAGCGGCCGCCGCAATCGTCTGGCGCGGCATTGGCCGCTAAAGGTGCCTGTCCCCTTTTATTTCCCCTTTAAAGGTGCCTGTCCCCTTTTGTCCTAAAATGCCGAAATGAAGCGCTACATCGGTCATCCGCGGGTCGAGGGCACGGCCTCCCGCCAGGCGCACGCGGACCTGCCGCCCGGCACCTACGAGCGGGAGATGAGCAAGGAGGGCTTCTTCGGGCCCGCCGCCTTCTTCCACCACCGCCACCCGCCGACCGGCTGGACGAGCTTCGAGGGACCGCTCTCCCCCCACGCCTTCGACTTCACGAAGCTGGACGCGGTCGCGGCGCACCCCTGGTCGGCGCCGGACCTCTTGTTCAACGCGAGCACCCGGATCCGGTTCTGGCGCTGCAGCGGGCGGATGGACGCGCTCGCGCGGAACGCCGACGGCGACGAGCTCCTCTTCGTGCACGCGGGCCGCGGCGACCTCTACTGCGACTTCGGGCGCCTCGCCTTCGAGGCGGGCGACTACATCGTCCTGCCGCGCGGCACCATGTGGCGCCTCGACTGCGCCGAACCCGCGGCGATGCTGCTGATCGAGGCGACGAACGCCTCGTACATGCTGCCGGACAAGGGCCTGGTCGGGGGGCATGCGATCTTCGACCCGGCGATGCTCGATGCGCCCAAGGTGGACGAGGCCTTCCTCGCGCAGCAGGACGACAAGACCTGGCGCGTGGCCGTCAAGCGCCGCGGCGCGGTCTCGACGATCACCTTCCCGCACAACCCGCTGGACGCCATCGGCTGGCACGGCGACCTGTCCGTCTGCCGCATCAACGTGCGCGACATCCGCCCGCTGATGAGCCACCGCTACCACCTGCCGCCGTCGGCGCACACGACCTTCGTCGGCAACCGCTTCGTGGTCTGCACCTTCGTGCCGCGCCCGTTCGAGACCGACCCGGGCGCGATCAAGATCCCGTTCTTCCACAACAACGACGACTACGACGAGGTGATCTTCTACCACGCGGGCGACTTCTTCAGCCGCGACAACATCCATCCGGGCATGGTCACGCTCCACCCGGGCGGCTTCACGCACGGGCCGCACCCGAAGGCGCTGTCGCGCATGCTCGTGCAGTCGAAGCCGGCGACGGACGAGTACGCCGTGATGGTCGACACCCGCGACCCGCTCGAGATCGCGCCCGCGGCGAAGTCCGTCGAGTGGGCGGGCTACGTCGACAGCTGGAAAGGCGGCAAATAGTGAAGCTGGCGTCGCTGAAGGGCGGCCGCGACGGCCGGCTCGCCGTCGTGAGCCGCGACCTCTCGCGCGCGATCGTCGCGACCGGCATCGCGCCGACGCTGCAGGCGGCGCTCGACGACTGGGCGACCGCGAAGCCTGCCCTCGCCTCGCTCGCGGAGTCGCTGGAGTCCGGGCGCGCCGGCGGCATCCCCTTCGGCGCGGCGGACGCGCTCGCCCCGCTCCCGCGCGCCTACCACTGGGTGGACGGCAGCGCCTACGTGAACCACGTCGAGCTCGTGCGCAAGGCGCGCGGCGCGACGATGCCGGAATCCTTCTGGACCGACCCGCTCGTGTACCAGGGCGGCTCGGACGATTTCCTGCCGCCCACCGCGGACGCGCCCTTCGCGAGCGAGGACTGGGGCATCGACCTCGAGGGCGAGGTCGCGGTCGTCACCGACGACGTGCCGATGGGCGTCGACGCGGCGACCGCGCGCGGCCACATCCAGCTCATCATGCTCGTCAACGACTGGTCGCTCCGGAACCTGATCCCTGCGGAACTCGCCAAGGGATTCGGGTTCTACCAGTCGAAGCCCGCGACGGCGTTCTCGCCGGTTGCGGTCACGCCCGACGAGCTGGGCGACGCCTGGCGGGACGCCCGCGTGCACCTGCCGCTCGTCGTGCACCTGAACGGCGGGCCGTTCGGGCGGCCGAACGCGGGGGTCGACATGACCTTCGACTTCGGCCAGCTCATCGCGCATGCCGCGAAGACACGCCGGCTCGGCGCCGGCAGCATCGTCGGCTCCGGCACGGTCTCGAACCGGGATCGCGGCGCCGGCTCGACCTGCCTCGCGGAGCGGCGCATGCTGGAAACCCTGGACCTGGGCAAACCGATGACTCCTTTCCTTTCCTTCGGCGACCGCGTGCGGATCGAGATGCTCGACGGCGCGGGACGCTCCATCTTCGGCGCGATCGACCAGCGCGTCGTGAAGGCGGCCTGATGGGCGCGCCGGAAGCCAGGCGGAATGCCCGCGCCGCGGGCCTCACGCTCGAGGACGCCTCGCTGCTGCGCCAGCAGTGCTACGTGGACGGCGCCTGGTGCGACGCTGCGGGCGGCGCGACGCTTCCCGTGCGCAACCCCGCGACAGGCGATGCGCTCGGCACGGTGCCCGCCTTCGGCGCGGCCGACACCGAGAAGGCCGTCGCGGCCGCGCACCGGTCCTTCCCGGCCTGGGCGGCGACGACGGCGAAGGAGCGTGCCGTCCTCCTCCGGCGCTGGCATGACCTCGTCATGCTGAACGCCGCCGACCTCGCGAAGCTCATGACCGCCGAGCAGGGCAAGCCGCTCGCGGAATCGAAGGGCGAGATCGCCTATGCGGCATCGTTCATCGAGTGGTTCGGCGAGGAGGCGAAGCGCGTCTACGGCGACGTGATCCCGGGCCACCAGGCGGACAAGCGAATCCTCGTGCTGCGCCAGCCGGTCGGCGTCGTCGCCGCCATCACGCCCTGGAACTTCCCGGCCGCGATGATCACGCGCAAGGTCGCCCCGGCGCTCGCAGCCGGCTGCACGGCCGTCGTGAAGCCCGCGACGCAGACGCCCTACTCCGCGCTCGCGCTCGCCGAGCTCGCGGCCCGCGCCGGGCTTCCCGCGGGGGTCCTGAACGTCGTCACGGGCCCCGCGCGCGAGGTCGGCGGCGTGCTGACGGGCGATGCGCGCGTGCGCAAGCTCTCGTTCACCGGCTCGACCGAGGTCGGCAAGCTCCTCATGGCGCAGTGCGCGAAGACGATGAAGAAGGTGTCGCTCGAGCTCGGCGGCAACGCGCCCTTCATCGTGTTCGACGACGCCGACCTCGACGCGGCGGTCGCCGGCGCGATCGCGAGCAAGTACCGCAACACCGGCCAGACCTGCGTCTGCGCGAACCGGCTGCTGGTCCAGGCGGGCGTGTACGATGCGTTCACGAAGAAACTCGTCGCGGCCGTCGAGAAGCTCCGCGTCGGCGACGGACTCTCGGGCGAGACCGACCAGGGACCGCTGATCGACGAGGCGGCCCTCCGGAAGGTCGAGGAGCACGTCGCCGACGCGACGTCGCGCGGCGCGAAGGTCGCGACGGGCGGCAAGCGCCACGCGCTCGGCGGCACGTTCTACCAGCCGACCGTGCTGACGGGCGTGACCCCTTCGATGGCGGTCGCCCGCGAGGAGACCTTCGGTCCAGTCGCTCCTTTGTTCAATTTCAAATCGGAAGAAGAAGCCATCGCGATGGCGAATGACACGGAGTTCGGGCTCGCCGCCTACCTCTACACGCGGGACCTCGCGCGCTCCTGGCGCGTGTCGGAGGCGCTCGAGTACGGCATCGTCGGCCTCAACACGGGGCTCATCTCGACCGAGGTCGCGCCGTTCGGCGGCGTGAAGGAATCCGGCACCGGCCGCGAGGGCTCGAAGTACGGGATCCTCGACTACACCGAACTCAAGTACGTCTGCGTCGGCGGCGTGAGCTGATCGGCATTTCCGCGGGCGGCTGAGGCGCGGACGCAACACCCTGGCCGCGCCTTTTCGCGGGTTTTCCCGCGCGATATTCGTGCCCGCAAAATTCCTGCGGACACCCGTCACAAATGCGCCACGCCGTTATGTCGCCGAAGGAAGGGGCTATTTAACATCCGGTTACAAGCCCTCGCGAGGATGCGGGGGTACCCCCTTCCCCATACAGGACATTCAAACATGAAGCTCGGAAAAGTCGTTTTGGGCAGCCTCATGCTGGCGTCCGCGCCGCTCGCGGCGATGGCCGACGACATGAGCTATTCGTACGTGGACGCGGCCTACGTCGAGACGGACATCGACGGCGCCCCGTCGGCGGACGGCTTTGGCCTCCGCGGTTCGGTCGGTTTCGCCGAGAACTGGTTCGTGTTCGCCAACTACTCGTCGCAGAGCGTCCAGGGCATCGACCTCGACGCCTACAGCGTCGGCGTCGGCGGGCACTATTCGATGATGCCGCAGCTCGACCTCGTCGGCCGCGTCGGCTACACGAAGCTGGAGGTGGACGCCGGCGGCGGCTTCAGCGCCGACGACGACGGCTACCTGCTGGACCTTGGCCTCCGCGGCCTCGTGACGGAGGGCGTCGAGCTGGAAGGCGGCCTGCACTACACCGACTTCGACGAAGGCGGTGACGACACGGGCTTCTACTTCGGCGGGCGCTTCCACTTCAACGAGACCTGGGCGCTCGGCGCGGAGTACCAGAGCAGCGACGACGCCGACACGATCCTCGCCTACGTGCGCGCGAGCTTCTGAGAGGCTCCTGCGCGATCCGGCGGCCGGGAACCCGTTTCCCGGCCGCTTTTTTTCGCCCGCGCGCCGCTTCGCCCGGCCTCCGGGCATCGGTTATCGTGCCGCCATGGCCACGGACACCGGCGTCCTCGTCGTGAACCTCGGCACGCCGGACGCGCCGACGCCCGAGGCCGTGCGCCGCTTCCTGGCCGAATTCCTTTCCGACCGGCGCGTCGTCGACCTGCCGCGCCTGCCCTGGCAGCTCGTGCTGCGCACGGCCATCCTGCCGTTCCGGCCCGCGCAGAGCGCGCGGGCCTACCGCGAGATCTGGACGCCCGCCGGCTCGCCGCTCCTGACCGGCACGGAGGCGCTGACGCGCGCCCTCGGGCGCCGGCTCGCGTCGCTGCTGGCGGAGCCGCCGGCGCTCGCCATGGGGATGACCTACGGGAATCCTTCGATCGCCCATGCGCTGGAGTCGCTCCGCTCCGCCGGCATCCGGCGCCTCGTCGTGCTCCCGCTCTACCCGCAGTATTCCGGGACGACGACGGCGGCCGCGCTCGACCGCGTGGACGCCGCGCTCGCGCGCTGGCCCGCCGCCCCCGAGCGCCTCGTCATCGAGGACTACCACGCCGAGCCCGGCTACATCGCCGCGGTCGCGGCGAGCGTGCGCGCCGCGCGGCAGGCCTTCGACCACCTGCTGTTCTCCTTCCACGGGATCCCGCAGCGCTACGAGAAGGCGGGCGATCCCTACGGCGCGCGATGCCGCGCGACGGCGAAGCTGGTCGCCGAAGCGCTCGGGCTGCCTGCCGGGCGCTGGTCCGTCGCCTTCCAGTCGCGCGTCGGCCGAGCGCGCTGGCTCGAGCCTTACACCGAGGACCGACTTCGCGAGCTCGCCGCTTCCGGCGCGGCGCGCGTCGCGGTCGTCTGCCCCGGCTTCGCGGTCGACTGCCTCGAGACGCTCGAGGAGATCGCGATCCGCGGCTCGGCGGCGTTCATCGCCGCGGGCGGCGTCGACTTCGAATACATCCCGGCGCTCAACGACGACGCCGCGCAGGCGGACTGCCTCGCGCGCCTCGTGGTCGCGCGGATGCGGGGCGGCGCGGAGGCGGCGGCATGATCGGCCGCTTCCACGAAGTCAGCGTGCACGCGCCCGACCTGCTCGCCTCGCTCGCCTTCTACGAGCGGCTCGGCTTCGTGCAGGTGACCGCGGGCGAGGCGTTTTCGCATCCCTACGCCGTCGTCGCGGACGGGCGCCTCGCCATCGGGCTGCACGGCGGCGGGCTCGAGTCCTCGCCGACGCTCGCCTTCGTGCTGCCGGACCTGGGCAGGCGCCTCCTCGCGCTCGAGGACGCGGGCATCGCAATCCTCGACCGTCGCCTCGGCGAGGACGTCTTCAACGAGGCGCGGCTCGACGTCATCGGCCAGCCGCTGCGCCTGCTGGAGGCGCGCACCCATTCCCCGTCGGCGCTCGCGCCGGCCGAGACCTCGCGCCTCGGCTGGTTCGAGGAGGTCGCCCTGCCGGTGCGGGACGTCGCCTCCGCGCGGGCGGAATGGGAGCGCCTCGGCTTCGTGCCGGCCGAGGAAGGCGACGATCCCTATCCGCACGTCGGCCTCACGAGCGACTCGCTGAACGTCGCGTTGGTCGCGGCCCCGATGCTGCACGCGCCGGCGCTCGTCTTCCAGGACACGAACCTCAAGTCGCGCGTCGAGGCGCTCGCCGGCCGGGGATTCCGCTTCGAGACGCGCCTGCCGCGCGGGCTCGACGCGTCGCGGCATGCGCTCCTGCTCGCGCCGGAAGGCACGCCACTCCTGCTCACGGAGGCGCCGTGAGGCGCGCCTGCGCAGCCCTCTTCGCGACGCTCGCCTCGCCCGCGGCCTTCGCCTGGGTGCCCTGCGAGCAGAAGGGACTCACGCCACCGACGCCGATCCGACGCGACGCGCCCGCCTATCCCGAGGCCGTGCGCGAGCTCGGCATCGAAGGGAGCGTGGAAGTCGCGCTGACGATCTTGCGCGACGGCGGCGTCGGCTGGGTGCGCGTCGTGCGCGCGGAGCCTCGCGGCTACTTCGAGCAGGCCGCGTCCGAGGGCGTCCGGCGCTGGCGATTCAAGCCCGCGATGCAGGACGGCGAGCCGGTGGAGTGCCGCCTGCGCACGCGCGTTCGCTTCGCGCTCACGGACCCGGCTGCGACGGCGGCGGGCGGGAGCGGTCGCCCGCAACCCGTCTATCCGCCGGCGCTGCTGCAGGCGCGCGTCGAGGGCTACGTCGAAGTGGAGTACACGCTCGACGCGGAAGGCGCGGTGAAGGACGCGCGCCTCGTCGTCGCGATGCCCCGCGGCGAGTTCGAGAAGGCGGCGCTCGAAGCCGTGCGCGGCTGGAAGGCCCCCCCGGCGCCCGGCGTGCCGGCCCGCGTCGAGACGCGGCGATTCGACTTCCGGTTGCCGGACAGCCTCCTCGGCGCGGTCCCGCCGACCGTGCTCGCGAGCGCCCCGTTCCCGATGGCGGCCTGCCTGCAAGGCACGAGGGGCCGCGTCGTGCTCGAGGTGGAGACGGAGGAAAGCGGCCAGGTGCGCGAGGCACGCATCCTCTCCTCCGAGCCCCAGGGCCTCTTCGACGCGACGGCGCTCGCGATCGCGCGCGAGTCGCGGCTCTCGCCCGCGTATCGCGACAGTTACCCCATCCCGGCCACGGCGCTGCTGGCGCTCCGCTTCGACCCCGCGCGCGCCACCTGCCCGGGGCAGCGGGATCCGGACCGGGACCGCCCGCCCGCGAAGCGCCCGCCGCCCCGCGTGACGTTCCGCGGCGGACCCCCCGACCGGCACGACGAAACGCCGCCTGGCCGCGCCGAAGCGCCGGCGCTCCTGCCCCGGGAGCCCGCCTAGCCGGTACCATGGCCGCTTCGCCGCCCGGTCGCGGCAACGAAGTCCCCAGGGGTTCCCGATGAAGCTCGTTCCGCTTGCAGCCCTCGCGACGCTCGCAGGATTCGCGGCCTTTCCGGCCGCCGCCGACGAAGGCATGTGGACCTTCGACAACCCGCCCGCGGCCGCGGTCGAGAAGGCCTATGGCGTCAAGCTGGACGCCCCCTGGCTCGCCCACGTGCGCGAATCCACGGTGCGCCTCGAGACCGGCTGCACCGGCTCGTTCATCTCCTCTGACGGGCTGATCCTCACGAACCACCACTGCGCCGAGGACTGCATCGCGCAGAACTCCTCGGAGGGCAACGACCTCGTCGCGGCCGGCTACCTCGCGGGCAGCCGCGAGAAGGAGCTGAAGTGCCAGGAGGACGCGGTCTCCGTGCTCGTGTCCACCGAGGACGTGACGGCGAAGGTCGCCGCCGCGACGGCCGGGATCGCCCCGGACAAGATGGTCGAGGCGCGCCGCGCCGCGCTCACGAAGCTCGAGCAGGCCTGCGAGGAGGCGTCGAAGAAGGCCAAGGGCGGGCCGCTCAAGTGCGAGCGCGTGACGCTGTACCAGGGCGGCCAATACTGGCTCTACAAGTACCGCCGCTACGAGGACGTGCGCCTCGTGTTCGCGCCGGAGCGCGACATCGCGGCCTTCGGCGGCGACCCCGACAATTTCCAGTTCCCGCGGTGGTGCCTCGACATGTCGATCCTGCGCGCCTACGAGAACGGCAAGCCGGCGAAGACGCCGACTCACCTGCGCTTCAACTGGGCCGGCGCGCAGCCGGGCGACCCGGTGTTCGTCTCCGGCCACCCGGGCAACACGGACCGCCTGCTGACGTCCGCGCAGCTGCAGACCCAGCGCGACAAGTTCCTGCCGTTCTGGCTGCTGCGCTTCTCGGAACTCCGCGGCCGCATGATCCAGTACTCGAAGACCGGCGAGGAGGCGCGCCGCACGACGGAGGCCTACCTCAACTCCGTCGAGAACGCGATCAAGGTGCGGCGCAACCAGTTCGCCGCGCTGCTCGATCCCGCGCTGCTCGAGAACGCCGCGCGCAAGGAAGCGGCGCTCAAGGATGCGATCGCCGGCAAACCCGGGTTCGAGGGGACCGGGGACGCCTATGGCCGCATCGCCGAGGCGCAGCAGGTCTGGCGCCGGATCCTCGTCCCCTACACCTTCATCGAGGGCGGGGCCGCCTTCAACAGCCAGCTGTTCCAGCACGCGAGGACGCTCGTGCGCGCGGCGGCCGAGCGCGCGAAGCCGAACGAGCAGCGCCTGCCCGAGTTCACCGACGCGCGGCTCGCCGCGGTCGAGCAGGGACTCAAGGCGGACGCGCCGGTCTACCCGGGCCTCGAGGCGCTCAGGCTCTCCTTCGGCCTCGAGCGCATGCGCGAGTGGCTCGGGCCCGACGACGCGCTCGTGCGCCAGGTGCTCGGCAACGACTCGCCGGACGAGCTCGCGAACCGCGCGGTGCAGCAGAGCACGCTCGCCGACCCCGCCGCGCGCATGGCGCTCTACCAGGGCGGCCAGGCCGCGATCGACGCCAGCCAGGACCCGATGATCCGGCTCGCCGCCGCGGTCGACCCGCGCGCGCGCGAGCTGCGCAAGACCTTCGAGACGGAGGTCGAGGGTCCGGTGGCCCGCGCCCAGGAGGAGATCGCCAAGGCGCGCTTCGCCGCCTACGGCACGAGCATCTACCCGGACGCGACGTTCACGCTCCGGCTCTCCTACGGCGCGATGAAGGGCTGGAACGAGAACGGCACCGAAGTGCGCCCGTGGACCGAGATCTCGCGCGCCTTCGAGCGCGCGACCGGCGAGCCGCCGTTCCGGATCCCGCCGCGCTGGATGGCCGCGAAGGACCGCCTCGACCCGGCGACGCGCGCGAACTTCACGACGAACAACGACATCATCGGCGGCAACTCGGGCAGCCCGATGCTGGACGCGAAGGGCGAGATCGTCGGCCTCGCGTTCGACGGCAACGTCCACTCGATCGCCGGCAGCTACTGGTTCGACGAGCGCATGAACCGCACGGTGGGCGTGCACCCGGCGTACATCCGGGCGGCGCTCGAGAAGGTCTACGACGCGAAGGCGCTGCTCGCAGAGATCGACGCGAAGTGAGCGGCTAGAGCGCGGCCCACCAGTCCTTGAACATCTCGAACACCTGCTCGTAGTTCAGGCCTGCGTAGACCGCGAGGACGACGAGCCCGCCGACGTAGAGCGTCGCGACCAGCGTCGTGACGTAGCCGATCACGATGACGGCGCCGTCGCGCTCGGCCATGCCGAAGCAGAGCAGCATCACGGCGAGCGCCGGGACCGAGTTCACGAAGGGCACGAGCGGGATCGGCGCCATCAGGAGCAGCACGGCGAAGATCACGAGCGCGCCGTTCAGCACGTTGATCGCCCGCCCGCCGGTCAGCGCGAGCAGGCGCGGCCGCACGAGGTGCTCGAAGCGCTCGGACCAGCCGCGCACCCTGTTCAGGACGAGCCGCACCGTCCCCGCGGGCAGCGACCAGGCGAGCAGCCGCCGCGGCAGCCAGGGCACGCGGCTCACCATCACCGCGAAGCCGATCAGGAGCATCGGGATGCCGAGCACGGTGCTCATGCCCGGCACGGTCACGGGCAGCAGGAAGGGCGCGGCCAGCACGCCGCAGAACACGAGCAGCCCCTGCTCGCCGAGGAGCGCGATGAGCTCGCGCAGGGTCACGGCCGGGTCCTGCACCGCCGCCTCGGCGCTCGCGAGCGCCGCCGACATGCGGACCTGCGGGTTGCGGAACTGGATGCCCGTCACGCGGCGGGCCTGGCTTCCAGGGTGAGGTCCACCTCGAAATCGTCACGCACCTTCAGCGCGCCGAGCGCGACGGTGAATGGCTCGAGGCCGAGGTCCGCGTGCGTCAGCCGGAACTCGGCGTGCGCCGCGAGCACGTCCTTGCCGGGACGGAGCGTGAACGGCACGGTCACGACGTGCTCGCCGCCCGCGAGGCCGACCCGCACCCGCGCCTCATAGCCGCCCGCGCCTTCGGTGACCGACTCGGAGGCGAGCGTCATGACGGGCTCGCGCGCGGCGTTAAGGAGCTTCTCGCCCAGCATGTTGCGTCGCGTGCCTTCCGCATCGCGCGCCGGCACGGGCGCCGCGAAGATCCCGCCCGCGGCGGCACGCGCCTCGGCATCGTCGACGACGAGGGACTCGAGCGGCACGCGCAGCACGAAGCTCGAGGCCGCGAGCGGCTCGCGCAGCGCGATGTCACCCGTGAGGCTTTTCGAGACGATCAGGTGATCATGCCCGAGCTTCTGCATCGGCCCGTCGCGGAAGACGCGGATCGAGAGGTTCGAGGCGACGACGTGCCAGGCCGCCCCGGGCGCGGGAGGCGCCGCCTGCGGAACCGGCGGGGCGGGCGGCGGCGCTTCGGCCGGCGGGGCCTCCCCGCGGGGCGCCGTCGCGCAGCCGGCGAGGGCCAGCAGGATCGGCCACAGGAACTTGCGCATTCGCGTATTCTCCAAGACCTGATGCCCGTGCGAAACAGTTCCGTGCGTTACGGCTCGGTGGCGCAGTTTCTGCACTGGGCCGTGGTCGCGCTGCTGGCCGTCCAGGTCACCCTCGGCCTCGTCGCCCACGAACTCCCTGCCGGGTTCGAACGCCTCGTCCTGATGTCCCGCCACAAGTCGCTCGGCATCACGATACTCGGGATCGCGCTGCTGCGCCTCCTGTGGCGCTTCGTCGACCGGCCGCCCCCGCCGCCGGCCATGCCGCGCTGGCAGGCCGTCGCGGCCCGCGTCAACCACTGGAGCCTGTACGTCCTTCTGTTCGCACTGCCGATCACGGGCTGGCTCACGTCCTCCGCCGCGAACCGGCCGGTCAGCTGGTGGGGGCTCGTGCAGCTGCCGGACTTCGTCGCGCCCGACAAGGACCTGAAGGAAGCCTTCGAGGAAGTGCACGAGTTCCTCGTCAAGCTGCTCTATGTGCTGGTCGGCGTCCACGTCGCCGCGGCGCTCAAGCATCAGTTCCTCGACCGCGACGGCCTCCTGCGTCGCATGCTGCCCGGGCGGACGACCTGATGCGCCGCGCGCTTTGCGCGGCCCTCCTCACCTGCCTGCCGCTCGCGGTCGCAGTCGGGGAGATCCGGGTCGCGGACGGCGCGGCGGGGAAACTCGAGTTCACCGCGGTGCAGGCGGGCGCGAAGTTCGAGGGCGCGTTCCGCAAGTTCCACGTGCGCCTCGACCTCGATCCCGCAAAGCCCGCGGCGGGCCGCCTCGACGTCACGGTCGACACGGCCTCGGTGGACACGCAGGACGAGGAGCGCGACGGGATCCTCCGCAGCGCGGATTTCTTCTGGAGCGAGAAGTACCCGGAGGCGAGCTACCACGCGACGCACATCGAGCGCGCGGGCGCGGGCTGGCGCGCGACCGGGGACCTGACGATGCGCGGCGTCACGCGGCCGGTGCCGGTGACGTTCACGCTCTCGCCGCCGGAAGCGGGAATGCGCGGCACCGCGAGCCTCAAGCGGCTCTCGTTCGGCCTCGGCCAGGGCGACTGGGCCTCCACCGAGTGGGTCGGCGACGAGGTGGACATCCGCTTCGACCTGAAGCTCGCGCCGGCGGGCTGACCGCCCGCATGGACGCGCGGGCGCCGCGGCGGTTCACGGGCGTCGAGGACTGCGTCGAGGCGACGTTCTCGAAGGTCGGCCGCCGCGTCACGCTCTGCACCCCCATCGGCGTCGGGAAGCCCGTCGCCCTCCTGAACGCCTTCTACCGGCGCGCGGTCGCCGACCGGCGCATCGAGCTCGCGATCCTGACGGGCCTGACGCTCGCGCGGCCGACGCCGGCGAGCGAGCTCGAGCGGCGGCTCGTCGAGCCGATCAGTGCGAAGGTCTACGGCGATGCGCCCGAGCCGGAGTGGATCGCGCCGCTTCGCGCCTCGCGGCTCCCGCCGAACGTGCGGGTGCAGGAATTCTTCATGGAGCCGGGCGCCTGGCTCGGCTCGCCGCTCGCGCAGCAGTCGTACGCGAGCATCAACTACACGCACGTCGCGCGCAGCGTCATGGCGGAGGGCGCGAACGTGCTCGCGCAGCAGGTGGCGCTGCGGCCGGGGGGGCGCCTCTCGCTCGGAACGAACCCCGACGTGACGGCGGACCTCGTCCCCCTCCTCCGCGAGCGGGAGCGCGCGGGCACGCCGGTCGCGCTCGTCGCGCAGGCGAACGACCGCATGCCGTTCATGTTCGGCGCGGCGGAGCAGCCGGAAGCCGCTTTCGACTTCCTGGTCGACGACCCGGACGGCTACCACGAGCTGATCGCGCCACCGAACCTCCCGATCCCGACGGCGGAGCACGCGATCGCGCTCGCCGCGAGCATGCTGATGCGCGACGGCGGCACGATCCAGATCGGCATCGGCGAGCTCGGGGACGCGATCGTGCACGCGATGACGCTGCGCCACCGGCAGAACGCCGAGTGGCGCCGGGCACTCGCGGACGTCGGCCTCCTGCCGCGCTTCGCCGCCGAGCAGCAGGCGATGGGCGGCGATGGGCCCTTCGAGCAGGGGCTCTACGCGGTCACCGAGATGTTCGTGGATGGCTTCCTCGACCTCTACCGCGCGGGAATCCTGAAGCGTCGCGCGGGTCCCGGCGGCGCCGTGCTGCACGGCGCCTTCCTGCTCGGGCCGCGCGCGTTCTACGAGGCGCTGCGGGCGATGCCGGACGAGGAGCGCGCGCTGTTCCGGATGATGCCCGTCAGCTTCACGAACGAGCTGCTCGGGCCGGGCTTCCAGTCGAAGATCGACGACCGACGCGACGCGCGCTTCGTGAACTCCGCGATGATGGCGACGCTCGGCGGCGCGCTCGTCTCGGACGGCCTGGAGGACGGGCGCGTCGTTTCGGGCGTCGGCGGCCAGTACAACTTCGTCGCCCAGGCGCACGAGCTGCCGGGCGGCCGCTCGATCGTCGCCGTGCGGTCGACGCGCGCGGCCGCGGGCGGGGTCAGCTCGAACATCCGCTGGAACTACGGGCACGAGACGATCCCGCGGCACCTGCGCGACGTCGTGCTGACGGAGTACGGCATCGCCGACATCCGCGGCCGCAGCGACGCCGAGGTCGCGGCGGCGCTGATCGCGATCGCCGACTCGCGTTTCCAGCCCGCGCTCCTCGCCGACGCGAAGCGCGCGGGGAAGCTCCCCGCCGGCTGGCGGATCCCGGATGTGCATCGGGAGAACCTGCCGGAGCGCCTCGAGCGCGCGCTCGCGCCGCACCGCGCGGCGGGTCGCTTCGGCGCGCTGCCCTTCGGCACGGACCTGAGCCCGGAGGAATTGCGGCTCGCGGGCGCGCTCCGGAAGCTGAAGGCGCGCTCGGGAAGCCTCGCAGGCAAGCTCGGGATCGCGGCCGCGCTCGCCCGGCCGCTGCCGCGCGACGCCGAAAGCCGAGCCCTCTTCGCGCGCATGGGCCTCGAGCAGCCGCGCGGGATGAAGGAGCGGCTGTACAGGCGGCTGGTGGCGGCGGCCCTCAAGGGGGACTAAAAGGGGACGCTCACCTTTTTCCAAAGGGGACAGGCACCTTTAGCCAACGCGCACAGTTAGCCGGGCTAAAG
>DASSUY010000181.1:0-2413 GCA_035706525.1 Steroidobacteraceae bacterium | reverse complement strand
CGCCAGCGCTCGCTGCAGCAGGCTCGTGAGGTCCGCCGTGGTCAGTCCCTTGAGGACGTAGACGCGAGCGCGCGAGAGCAGCGCGGAGTTGAGCTCGAACGAGGGGTTCTCGGTCGTCGCGCCGATGAACACCAGGGTCCCGTCCTCGACGAACGGCAGGAACGTGTCCTGCTGCGCCTTGTTGAAGCGGTGCACCTCGTCGAGGAAGAGGATCGTCGGCGAACCGCCGCCGCGGCGAGCCTCGCGCGCCTCTTCGACCGCCTCGCGGATGTCCTTGACGCCCGCGACGACGGCGGACAGCGCGATGAAATTCGCCTTGCAGGACTTCGCCGCGAGGCGCGCGAGCGTCGTCTTGCCGCTGCCCGGCGGGCCCCAGAGCACCATCGAGTGCGCCATGCCGTCGCTGAGCAGCCGATGCAGGGGCTTGCCGGGCGCGAGGAGGTGCGCCTGCCCGACGAATTCCCCGAGCGATTGCGGGCGCATGCGGTCCGCGAGCGGGCGAAAACCCGCCGGCGGCGCATCCATCGGCAATTCGGCCTGCTTGCGCATGCCGTGCGATTCTATCTGCTTGCGCCCTGCGTCAGGGTTCGGGCGCGCTTCGCAGCCGGTCCAGCACCCGCATGCCCCAGCCCGCGCGCCCGCTGCCGCCGGCGGCCCAGGCCGCCAGGATGCCCGCCGTGTTGGCGGCGAGGTCGCCCCATTCCGCCTCACGCGTCGTGGTCAGTAGGCCCTGCGCGATCTCGAGCGCGCCGCCGAGCAGGAAGCAGGCGATCGCTGCCGGCGCGAGGCGCCCTGGTGTCGCGATGCCGGTGGCGAGCCCCATCAGGGCGAAGTAGGCGGCGAAGTGCTGCAGCTTGTCCGACAGGCTGGGCGCGCTCACCGGCGGCGCCGGCGCGAGGCTCGACCAGGCGATGAACGCGGCCAGCGCCGCGATCGCAGCCATCCACAGTCGCCGTAAATTCGCGGGACTCAAGGCGCGGCGGCGGGCGCGCGGCCGACGACGTCCACGCCGGGCGGCGGCGTGAAGCGGAAGCTGTCGGGCTCGATAGGCGGATTGCGCTCGATGTGCCCGAACTCGAGGCGCGTCGTCTGGCCGAGCCGGTCGAGCAGCCGGAGGCGCCGCAGCTCACCCCCGGCGATGCCGACGTCCAGCTCACGGAAGTCGCCCTGCGTGCCCTTGGGCGTCAGCCGGCTCCAGGCGAGCCCGTCGGCGCTTCCGCCGTCGGCGATGTCGTATTCGGCGCGGATGTTCGACTGGCCGGAGAGCAGGAGGGCCGGCGAGCCCGCGAGCGACTCCTCCGCCGGTCGGACGGTCACCTGCGCGAGGTCCTCGTCGTAGAGCCACACCGTGGTCCCGTCGGAGACGATGAGCTGCGCCGGTTCACGGTATTCCCAGCGGAAGCGGCCCGGTCGCGCCAGCGTGACCGTTCCCTCGGCGCGCTCGGTTTCGACGCCCTGCGCGTCCGTGACTGTCTGGACGAACGAGGCGCGAAGGCCCGCGAGCCCCTGGATCGCGGCTTCCAGGCGATCCGCCGCGCGCGCATCGGCCGCGGCGTCGGCGCCGGCGAGGCCCGGCAACAGGGCCACGGCGAGAAGGCATCCGGCGAGGCGCATCAGTTCTCGGGCGGCGGCGGCGCCAGCACTTCGCGGCTGCCATTCGACTGCAGCGGCCCGACGAGGCCCGCCGCCTCCATGGACTCGACGAGTCGCGCCGCGCGGTTGTAGCCGATCTTGAGCCGGCGCTGGATGCCGGACACGGAGGCCCGCCGCGACTCGGTGACGATTCGCACCGCCTCGTCGTAGAGCGGGTCCTGCTCGCCGCCCTCGCCGCCCTCCCCGCCCTCGCCCGGCTCGTCGGGCAGTCCCGGCACGCTCTCCTGCGGCCCGGTGAGCACTTCGTCCACGTAGACCGGCGCGCTGCCGCCCTTCAGGGACTCGACGACGGCGTGGACCTCGCGGTCCGACACGAAGGCGCCGTGGACCCGGTCCGGCGTCGAGGTGCCGGGCGGCTGGTAGAGCATGTCGCCGTGGCCGAGCAGCGACTCGGCGCCGTTCTGGTCGAGGATCGTGCGGGAGTCGACCTTCGCGGACACCTGGAAGGCGATGCGTGCCGGGATGTTCGCCTTGATGAGGCCCGTGATGACGTCGACCGAGGGCCGCTGCGTCGCGAGCACGAGGTGGATGCCCGAGGCGCGCGCCTTCTGGGCGAGGCGCGCGATCAGCTCCTCCACCTTCTTGCCGACGATCAGCATGAGGTCCGCGAGCTCGTCGATGACGACGACGATGAACGGCAGCGGCTGCAGGGCCGGCACTTCGCCGTCGAACTTGCCCGTCGCGCGCAGCTTCGCGACGAGCGGGTCGGGTATCGACTGGCCGGCCTCCCGGGCGTCGCGCACCTTGCGGTTGAAGCCCG
>DASSUY010000180.1:0-4232 GCA_035706525.1 Steroidobacteraceae bacterium | reverse complement strand
GATCCCGGCAGACCAGAAGATCCTGCACGTCCTGCCTCAGGAATTCATCATCGACGGGCAGGAAGGCATCCGCGAGCCGGTCGGCATGTCGGGCGTGCGCCTCGAGGCGCGCGTGCACATCGTGACGGGCGCCGAGAGCGCCGCCCAGAACATCGTCAAGTGCGTGCAGCGCTGCGGGCTCGAGGTCGAGGACATCGTGCTCGAGCAGCTCGCCTCGAGCTTCGCCGTGCTGACCGACGACGAGAAGGAGCTCGGCGTCTGCCTCGTGGACGTCGGCGGCGGCACGACCGACATCGCCGTGTTCTCGGGCGGCGCGATCCGGCACACGGCCGTGATCCCGGTCGCGGGCGACCAGGTGACGAACGACATCGCGGTGTCGATGCGCACGCCCTCGCCGTACGCGGAGGAGATCAAGATCCGCTACGCCTGCGCGCTGTCGCAGCTCGCGAACCCGGACGAGACTATCGAGGTGCCGTCGGTCGGCGACCGCCCCTCGCGCCGCCTCGCGCGCCAGACGCTCGCGGAGATCGTCGAGCCGCGCTACGAGGAGCTCTTCATGCTGATCCGCGACGAGCTGCGCCGCTCCGGATTCGAGGAGTCGGTGGCGGCCGGCGTCGTGCTGACCGGCGGCAGCGCCAAGATGGAAGGCGCGGTCGAGCTCGCCGAGGAAATCTTCCACATGCCCGTGCGCCTCGGCAGTCCCGCCGGCGTCGCGGGCCTCGGGGACATGGTCAAGAACCCGATCCACGCGACCGGCGTGGGTCTCCTGCTTTACGGCCGGGCCAACACCGGCCAGGCGCCGCCGAAGATCGTCGGCGACGGGGTGAAGAGCGTGATGGACCGGATGAGGTCGTGGTTCCAGGGGTATTTCTGACGTTAGCGGAGGACTGAAATGTTCGAACTGATGGATTCATTCAGCCAGCAGGCTGTGATCAAGGTGATCGGCGTGGGCGGCGGCGGCGGGAATGCCGTGTCCCACATGGCGAAGTCGGGCATCGAGGGCGTCGAATTCATCTGCGTGAATACGGACGCGCAGGCGCTCAAGCACTCCCAGGTGAAGACCTCGCTGCAGATCGGCTGCAACATCACGAAGGGGCTCGGCGCCGGCGCCAACCCCGAGGTGGGCCGGCAGGCGGCGATGGAGGACCGCGACCGCATCATCGAGCTGATCGAGGGATGCGACATGCTGTTCATCACCGCCGGCATGGGCGGCGGCACCGGCACGGGCGCGGCGCCCGTGGTCGCCCAGGTCGCGCGCGAGCTCGGCATCCTGACCGTCGCGGTCGTGACGCGGCCGTTCTCGATGGAGGGCGGCAAGCGCCACTCGGTCGCCGAGGCGGGCATCGCCGAGCTGTCGCGGCACGTGGACTCGCTGATCACGATCCCGAACCAGAAGCTGCTGCAGGTGCTCGGCGGGCAGACGACGCTGCTCGAGGCGTTCAAGCGCGCCAACGAGGTGCTGCAGGGCGCGGTCCAGGGCATCGCCGAGCTGATCACGCGCCCCGGCCTCATCAACGTGGACTTCGCGGACGTGCGCACCGTCATGTCCGAGACCGGCCTCGCGATGATGGGCTCCGGCATCGGCACGGGCGAGCAGCGCGCGCGCGTCGCCGCGGAGATGGCGGTCTCCTCGCCGCTCCTCGAGGACATCAACCTGGCCGGCGCGCACGGCATCCTCGTCAACGTCACGGCCGGCCTCGACCTGTCGATCGGCGAGTTCGAGGAGGTCGGCAACACGGTCAAGCAGTTCGCCGCCGAGGACGCGACGGTCGTGGTCGGCACCGTCATCGAGCCCGACATGCAGGGCGAGCTGCGCGTGACCGTCGTCGCGACGGGCCTCAACCGGAGCGTGGCGAAGCCCGCGCAGCCGGCGCAGCAGGCCGCCCCCGCCGCGGCGGTGCGACGCCCGGCCGAGGTGAAGCTGGTTGCGCAGAAGCCCGGCCGCGCGCCGGCGCCGGACTACAGCCACCTCGACCAGCCGGCGTACAGGCGCCAGCCGCAGCGCGCCGTGGGCGACGGGCTGCGGGGCGCTTACGGCTCCGAGGACGTGCTGGACATCCCGGCGTTCCTCCGGCGCCAGGCGGACTGAGGGCAGGCGTGTCCCGCGAGCGCGGCGGGCGCGACGGATTCCGGCTCGTGCGGCTGCGCCTTCGGGCGCGCCGCCGGGCGTCGGGCCGCCGCGCCGACCGTGCCCGGGGCCGCGAGGCTCCTTTGCCGCCGACATGAGCATGGGTCACCGGCTGTCGGCCTACCTCCGCTGGCCGGCGGCCGGCGACCCGTGCGCTGTGATACCTTCCGCGGAAGCACCGCCATGGCCCAACAACGCACGCTGAAGGAGCCGGTCCGCTCCACCGGGATCGGCCTGCACACCGGACGCAAGGTCCACATGGTGCTGCGACCCGCGCCGCCCAACACGGGTATCGTGTTCCGCCGCACCGACCTGGACCCGCCCGTCGACATCCCCGCGCGCGCGACGAACGTGACGGAGACGACGCTCGGGACGACGCTCTCCGTCGGGGACGCGGGCGTGTCCACCGTGGAGCACCTGATGTCGGCGTTCGCCGGCCTCGGCATCGACAACCTGTTCGTCGAGCTGACCGCGGGCGAGGTGCCGATCATGGACGGCAGCGCCGGGCCCTTCGTGTTCCTCCTGCAGTCGGCCGGCATCGAGCTGCAGAACGCACCGAAGCGCTTCGTGCGCGTGCGGCGGCCGGTGGAGGTGAAGGAGGGCGAGAAGTGGGCGCGCTTCGCGCCCTACGAGGGTTTCCGCGTCAACTTCGAGATCGAGTTCGACCATCCGGTGTTCCAGCGCCACGCGAAGCAGGCGACGATGGACTTCTCGACCTCCAGCTTCCTCAAGGAAGTCAGCCGCGCGCGCACCTTCGGTTTCATGCGCGACATGGAGTACCTGCGCGGCCGGAACCTCGCGCTCGGCGGCACGCTCGACAATGCGATCGTGCTGGACGACTACCGGATCCTGAACGAGGACGGGCTGCGCTTCGAGGACGAGTTCGTGCGCCACAAGATCCTGGACGCGATCGGCGACCTCTACCTGCTCGGCCATTCGCTGATCGGCGAATACACGGCCTACAAGTCCGGCCACGGCCTCAACAACCGCCTCCTGCGCGCGTTGCTCGCGGATGCGGAGGCCTGGGAGGAGGTCACCTTCCAGGACGAGAGCGCGGCGCCGATTTCCTACGCCGCTGCGGCCGCGACGGCCTAGAAGAGGGGACTGCCACCTTTAAGGAAAAGGGGACAGTCACCTTTAGTGGCCGTCGCGAAGCTGAGCGGCTCCGGTCGTCGCTAAAGGTGACTGTCCCCTTTTCCTTAAAGGTGGCCGTCCCCTTTAACGCCCCGGGTTCCTGACCTTCACCCGGATCTCCTCGACGGGCGCCCCCAGCCGCCGGCCGACCTCGGGTGCCGCCTGCGGTGCGACATAACGCAGGCGGGTCCCCCATGCGGCGGAGCGCACGAAGGCCGTCAGGGTGGGCCCCTTCAGGGACGCGCTCCAGACCTCGGAGGCGATTTCAGGGGGCAGGGAGGCCCGGAGCGCGGCCAGCGCGCGATCGGCCTCGGCGGCCCCCTTGCGCAGCCTTTGCAGCATTCCTTCGCCTTTCTCCAGCAAGTGACTGACCGCCGTCGGTTTTTTCATTTGGAGGCAGACTCCGACAGGGACTTGCGATCAAAGTACTTGAGGCGCAAGGCTTTTTTTGGCAAGGTGCGCGGGTCCTGCCAGGCCCCGGGGGCCCGCCCATTATGACCCTGAAGCGCGTCGCCGCGTATACCGCTGCCGGTCTCGGTGTGCTCGTGCTGACGGGCGGCGCCTGGGTGGCCGGCGGTCGCTACGGCGGACAGAGCCCCCTCGGCTCCTTCACCCTCGCGCGCTGGAACGAAGACCTCTCGGAGCAGGCCGCCCGGCTCGCCCGCATCGAGCAGGACGTCAACGACCAGGTCTCCGCGCTCGCCACCCGCGTCGGACGCATGCAGGCCCGGCTCGTTCGACTCGATGCCCTCGGCCGGCAGCTCACGGAAGTCGCCAAGCTGAAGCGGGGCGAGTTCGATTTCGACGAGCCGCCCGCGGTCGGCGGCCCGGAGACGGCGGGCGAGGGACCGGTGGTGCCCGCGCTCGACTCGATGCTCGACTCTATGGACGCGCAGATCGACGACCGCCGCCGCCAGCTGACGGCGCTCCAGAACCTCATCATGACGCGTGAGCTCGCCCGCCAGATCGT
>DASSUY010000179.1:0-4840 GCA_035706525.1 Steroidobacteraceae bacterium | reverse complement strand
TCTTCGGCCGCGCCTTCGGCTCGCTCGCGACCGGGGGCGTCGCGGGCGGCGTCGCCTGGTTCCTGACGCAGGTGCTCGGGCTGTCGATCGGCATCGGCGTCGTCGCGCTCGTGTTCTCCCTGTTCCTCGGTTTCGGCAACGGCGGGCGCTGGGCGAGCCGCTCCGGCCGGGGCGGCTGGACCACCGGCGGCTGGGGCGGCGGCGGCTTCGGCGGAGGCGGCGGATTCAGCGGCGGCGGCGGCAGCTTCGGCGGCGGCGGCGCCTCGGGACGCTGGTAGGCCATGGGCATCAGGCGCGCACTCCGCCATCTCTTCGCGACGCGCTGGGGCACGCGCCGGCGCTTCGACGCCGCCGTGCGCGCGCGCATCGAGGCCGCGATCGCCGCCGTCGAGCGCAGCCACGCCGGCGAGATCCGCTTCGCCGTCGAGACGGCCTTCGACCTGCCGGAGCTCTGGTGGGGCCTGACGCCGCGCGAGCGCGCCGTGCAGGTGTTCGGCCAGCTCGGCGTCTGGGACACCGCCGGCAACAACGGCGTGCTGGTCTACCTCCTGCTCGCGGACCACGACGTCGAAATCGTCGCCGACCGCGCCATTGCCGCGCGCGTCGCGCAAGGCGAGTGGGACGCGATCTGCCGCGAGATGGAAGTGAGCTTCCGCGCGGGACGCTTCGCGGAAGGGGCGGAGGCGGGCATCGCAGGGGTCGGGCGGCTGCTCGCGAGGCATTTCCCCGGCAAAGGCGGGGACCGGAACGAGCAGCCGGACGCGCCGGCGATCCTCTAGCGCGCCGCCCGCCGCCTCAGGCGAGCGTGTGGTACACCTTCTGGACGTGGTCGTCCTGCTCGAGCTTGTCGATGACCTCGAGCGCCTCGTTCGCCTGCGCCTCCGGCAGCTCCATGGGCGTCAGGCAGACGTATTCCTGCTCCGCGGAGATCGGCACGATCTTCCGCTCCTCGAGCCGCTTCTGCATGCGGCCGAACTCCTCGAAGGCGCAGCGCACGACGAGCTGCGGCTCGCCGTGCTCGCCCGAGCTCTCGCCCATCTCGTCGAGGCCGTGGTCGATCAGGTCGAGCTCGAGCTCGTCCTGGTCGATGCCCTCGGGGTTCAGCCGGAAGACACCCATGCGGCGGAACAGGAAGCTGACGCTGCCGTTGCTCGCGAGGTTGCCGCCGTGCTTGGAGAGGATGCTGCGGACGCTCGCGACGGTGCGCGTCGGGTTGTCGGTCGCGGTCTCGACGAGGAGGGCAATGCCGTGCGGCGCGTAGCCCTCGTAGACGACCTGCTGGAAGTCGGTCGCCCCCTGGCCGGAGGCGCGCTTGATCGCGGCCTCGACCTTGTCCTTCGGCATGTTGATCGCGCGCGCGTTCTGGATCACGCGGCGGAGCGCGGGATTGCTGTTCGGGTCCGGGCCGCCGGCCTTCACGGCGATCGTGATGTCCTTGCCGATCCGCGCGAACTGCTTCGCCATCCGGTTCCACCGGGCGAACATCGCGTGCTTGCGGACTTCGAAGATGCGTCCCATGGGGTATAGGATAACGGCTATGCATCCGCTCGCGCGACACGTGGCCGACGTGCCGGATTTCCCGCAGCCCGGCATCCTGTTCCGCGACGTGACGCCGCTCTTGCGCGACCACTTCGGCGAGACGGTCGCCGCGCTCGACGGGCTCTGGAGCGACCGCGAGTGGGCGGCGGCCGACGCGGTCGCCGGCGTCGAGTCGCGCGGGTTCATCCTCGCCGCCGCGCTCGCGGAGCGCCGCGGCAAGGGCTTCGTGCCGGTGCGCAAGAAGGGCAAGCTCCCGCCGCCCGTCATCGAGCGCCACTACGCGCTCGAGTACGGCACGGGCATCCTCGAGATGCAGCGCGGGACCGGGCGGCTGATCCTGGTCGACGACGTGCTCGCGACGGGCGGCACGCTCTCCGCCTCCGCCGAGCTCGCGATGGACGCGGGCTATCGCGTGCTGCACGCGGGCGTCCTGATCGACCTCGGGATCGTCCGGAACTTCCGCTGCGCCGGGCAGGCGCCGCGAGCCCTCATCCGCTATGGCGGCTGAGCCGGCGGCGCCCATCGTCGTGATGGCGCTGCCCGCGGAGGGCGCGGGGCGATTCGAGGCCGCCGGCATCGAGGTCCTCTACACCGGCGTCGGGAAGGTCAACGCCGCGATCGCGCTGACGCGGCGGCTGGAGGCGCACCGTCGTGCCGGCGAGGCGCCCCCGCCCGTCGTGAACTTCGGGACGGCGGGCAGCTCGCGGCTGCCGGCGCTTTCGCTCGTCGCCTGCCGCCGTTTCGTGGACCGCGACATGGACGTCGGCGCGCTCGGCTTCGCGCCCGGCGAGACGCCCTTCGACCCCTGGCCGCCGGTGCTCGAGTTCCCGCCGCAGTTCCGCGGGCTGCCGGAGGCGACCTGCGGCTCGGGCGATTCCTTCGCGACGCGCCCGCACGCGGTCGACTGCGACGTCGTCGACATGGAAGCTTACGCCCTCGCCAAGTCCTGCCTCGCCGCGGGCGCCCCCTTCGCCTGCGCGAAGTTCGTCAGCGACGGCGCCGACGAGCACGCGGCGAGGCACTGGAAGGAGAACGTCGCGGCCGCGGCGGACCGCTTCCTCGCGCTGTACCGCGGGCTGCTCAGCCCGTGAAGCGCGAGCCGCGCTTCAGGGCCATGTAGCCGCGGACGATCTCGAGCGCGCTCTTCGTGCAGGGCGGCAGCTCCGCATCGCTCTCGCCGAGCGGCGTGACGCGCTCGCCCCAGCGCAGCACGTGCGCCGACCAGGAGAGGCCGGCGCCGAAGCCGGTCAGCAGGATGTGCCGGCCCGGGGCGATGCGCCCCTGCTCGAGCGCCTCGACGAGGGCGACCGGCACGGTCGCGGAGGACATGTTCCCGTAGCGTTGCACGTTGACGAAGCAGCGCTCCATCGGGATGCCGGCCCGCTTCGCCACGGCCTCGATGATCCGGAGGTTCGCCTGGTGCGGCACGACGACGTGGATTTCCTCCGGCGCGAGCCCTCGCGCGGCGAGCACCGCCTCGCAGGCCTCGCTCATGCCGACGACTGCGCGCTTGAAGATGTCCTGGCCCTCGAACACCCAGTCGGTGTCGCCGAGCGACCAGCCGCGGTTCGCGTAGGCGAGGCCCATGCCGTGGATCTGCAGGATCCCCCGCGACTCGCCGAAGCAACCGAGCCGGTCGGCGAGGACGCCTTCCTCGCGGTCGGTCGCCTCCAGCACGACCGCGGCGCAGCCGTCGCCGAAGAGCACGGCGACGTTGCGGTTGGTCCAGTCCATCATCGGCGAGATCAGCTCGCCGCCGATCACGAGCGCGCGCTTCACGACGCCCGAGCGGATCATGGCGCTCGCCGTGGCGAGGCCGTAGAGGAAGCTCGTGCAGGCGGTGTTGACGTCCATGGCCCCGGCGCCCGCCGCGCCGAGCCGCGCCTGCAGGCCCGAGGCCATGTTCGGCACCTGCTCGTCCATGCTGCAGGTCCCGAACACGATGAGGTCGACGGACTTCGGGTCGACGCCCGCGCCGGCGAGCGCGCGGCGCGCGGCGACTTCGGCCATGTCGGCCAGGGAGACGTGGGAGACCCGCCGCTCGCGGATGCCGGTCCGGGTCGTGATCCAGGCGTCGTCGGTGTCGAGGAAGGTCGCGAGGTCCGCGTTGCTGAGGACCGCCGGGGGCATGCACTTGCCCCAGCCCGTAATCGTCGCAAACTGCGCCATGGCAAGGGGATTGTACGGCTTCCAACCTTCCGGCCGTCCCGGTCGTCCAAGACCATGAACGGACTGGGGATCGGATGCAGCGGGTGACGGATCCGGCAGGTTCTGGCGAGGCGGCTGCCGAGCTCGTGACCCGGGCTTCCCGGGGCGATGCGGGCGCGTTCGAGGCGCTCTATCGCCAGCACGCGGGCCGGGTGTACGGGCTTTGCCTGCGCATGACCGGCCACCCGCAGTCCGCCGAGGACCTGACGCAGGACACCTTCGTCAGCGCCTGGCGGAGCCTCCCCGGTTACGAAGGCCGGAGCAGCTTCTCGACCTGGCTGCACCGGATCGCGGTGAACGCGGTGCTCGCGAAGCGGCGAAGCCCCCAGGGACGCAACGAGGTCAGCATGACGGACGACAGCGGAGAGCAGATGGATTTCGAGGCGGAGACGGTCATGGACGATGCGACGCCGATCGACGTCGAGCGCGCGATCGCGGCGCTGCCCTCGGGCGCACGCGACATCGTCGTGCTGCACGGCGTCTACGGCTACAGCCACGAGGAAGCCGCCGACATGCTCGGCGTCGCGGTCGGCACCTGCAAGGCGCAGCTGCACCGCGCGCGCCGCCTGATGCGCGCCCGCATGGGCGGGGAGGCCGGGGCATGAGCGACAAGACCGTGCCGTTCGGGCCCCGCAACCCGCCGCAAGACCCGCTGCTCGCCCGGGCCGCGGAGCTGCCGAAGGACATCGAGCCCCCGCGCGACCTGTGGCCCGGCATCGCGGCGCGGCTCGGCGAGGCGCCGCGCGAGTCCCGCGACCGCGGCTTCCGGTGGCCGATGGCGCTGGCCGCGGGCTTCGCGGTCGCCGCGGTGTCCGCGCTCCTGACCTGGGGCCTCATGCGCCCGTCGCCGGCCCCCGCGCCGACGGTCGTCGCGCAGCAGCCCGCGCCGACCCCGGACGACATCGTGCCGGTGAGCTACGGGCCGAATTCCGGCCTGACGGCGGCCGAGCTCGCGGCGCGCGACGCCCTCGTCGCGCAGTTCCGCGAGTCGTTCACGAAGCTGAAGCCGGAGACGCGCGTCGCGATCGTCAAGAACCTCGCGGTCATGCAGGCCGCGGCGAACGAGATCGACGCCGCGCTCGCCAGGGATCCC
>DASSUY010000178.1:0-6582 GCA_035706525.1 Steroidobacteraceae bacterium | reverse complement strand
CCGTGGCGGATCGCGGCGACGACGTAGCCCTTGGACGCGAGGTTCTCGCCCAGCCAACTGAACGCGATCGCGTCGTTGTCGTAGCCGTGCGAGACGATCACGAGCGGGAAGCGGCCCGGCGAGGCCGGCGCATCCTGCACTGCGATGCCCGGGCGCGTGAATTTCCTCGGCGGCGCCGGCGGCTCGGCAGTGAAGCGGCCCGCATACGTCATGGGTGCGGCGCCCGGCGGCACGCTCGCCGGATACCAGAGCTCGACGCCCAGCTTTCGATCTTCCAGCGTCAGGCTCCGGTACCCGACGCCGTATTCCCCGAGCTGCGCGAGCTCCGGCGCGTCGATGGCGGGCCGGCTGGGAGCATCGTCGGCGAAGGCGCCGGCCGCGAGGGCGAACCCGACGAGGAGGCTGGCGAGTCGATGCATGTGCATCAGTATGACACCGAGGGCAGACTAGGCGACCATCGGGGAGCAGGGCGGGGGCGCGGTGCATCCATTCGTCGAGGACCGGGCTGCGTTCGAGGCGCTCGGCGCGCGAACGATCGCGATGCTCGGCGAGTACCTGCGCGCGCTCCCGGCGCAGCCCGTCGACCGCGTCGTGCCCGAGGAAGTCCGGCGCCGGCTGATGTCGCTGCCGCTGCCCGAGCAGGGGCAGGCGGCCGAGGACATCCTCGAGTTCCTCCGCCGCGAGATCCTCCCCTGGCCCATCGCGATCGGGCACAAGCGTTCGTACGGCTGGGTCAACTCGCCGCCGGCGCCCATCGCGATCCTTGCGGACGCCGTCGGCGTCGCCATGAACTCCGGCCTCGACGGCTACGACCACGGCGCGCTCTTCCTGATGTCGAGCCTCGGGCGCTGGATCATGGACCTCGTGGGCTTCCCGCAGGAGGGGAGCCTCTGCCTCCTGCTCTCGGGCGGCTCGATGGCGACGCTGAACGCGCTGACTGCCGCGCGCTACCGCGCCGCCGCCGCGGCGGGCTGGAACCTGCGCGCGGAGGGACTGCAGGGCGGAAGGGCGAGGCTCGTCCTCTATTCGAGCGAAGAAGGCCATTCCTCGGTCCAGAAATGCGCCGAGCAGCTCGGCATCGGCACCGACAACCTGCGCCGGGTTCCCGTCGACGCGGAATTCCGCATGCGCCCCGAGGCGCTTGGCCGCGCCATCGAGCAGGACCTGGCAGCGGGGTGCCGGCCGTTCGCGATCGTCGCGAGCGCCGGCGCCACGAACACGGGCGCCATCGATCCCCTGGACGCGATCGCGGACGTCGCGGCGCATTTCGGCACCTGGCTGCACGTCGACGGCGCCTTCGGCGCCTGGGCCGCGCTCGATCCCGGCTATGCGCCGGCATTCAAGGCCGTGGCGCGCGCCGATTCCCTGACCCTCAATCCGCACAAGTGGCCGCAGGTGCCGCTCGATTGCGGCGCGCTCCTCACGCGCCATCCGGGCGTGCACCGGGCCGCGTTCTCGCTGACGCCCGACTACCTCGTCGCGGGCCAGAGCGAAGTGCCCTGGCCCTGCGAGTACATGTTCGAGCTGACCTTCGGCAACCGCGCGCTCAAGACCTGGGCCGCGCTCGCGCGCCTCGGGCGCAGCGGGCTCGCCGAGCTCGTCACGCGCTGCAACCGCCTCGCAAAGCGGCTCGAAGAGCGCATCCAGTCGGCGCCCGACTTCGAGCTGCTCGCCCCGGCGTCGCTCTCGGTGCTGAATTTCCGCTACCGGCCGGAGGGCCGGGTCCTCGGCGAGCCGGCGCTCGATGCGCTGAACGCGCGCATCTCGCAGGCGGTCAGCGAGAGCGGGGAGGCGCACCTGCCGACCTCGCGCGTCCGCGGCAAGACCTCGCTTCGCGCCTGCTTCCTGCATTACGACAACGATGAGGGCGACGTGGATCACCTCGTCGCGCTCGTCCGTCGCCTCGGTTCCGGGATCACGCCGCTGGAGGATTTTCGCCGATGATTCGCCCCCTGACCCTCGCGGCAGCCGCCGCGCTGGCCTCGCTGTCCTCGACCGCCGAGCCGCCGCCCGACTACCTGCTCGTCGAGAGCCCGCTGTCCCAGGACGTGCAGCTGATCGACACCGCGACCCGCGAGGTGGTCCGCAGCATCCCGATCGGCGAGCACACGGACGACGTCATGGGCTCGCCCGACGGCGAGCGCTTCTACGTCACCGCGCAGGACGACATGCGAAGCCCCTTCGGCTACCAGAACAACGAGAGCGGCAAGGTCATGGCCTTCGACACCCGCACGCTCGCGCCGCTCTGGTCCATCGCGCTCGACGGCTCGCCGAACCACACCTCGCGCTCGCCGGACGGCAAGCGCATCTACGTGCCGCTCTACACGCGCCAGTGGCTCGTCGTCCTCGACGCCGGCACCGGAGCGATCACGGAGTGGTGGCCCGCGACGATCGGCAACCACGCGACGGAGATCACGCAGGACGGCACGCGGCTCTTCGTCGGCAACATGGTGACGGACGCGATCTACGTCTACGACACCGCGACCGGCAAGGTCGTCATGGCGCTGGACGTCGGCGAGTCGGTGCGGCCGATCGTGCTCGACGAGCCGCGCGGGCTCTTCTATTACCAGCTCTCCCGGCTGCACGGCTTCGAGGTGCGCCGCATCGCGGACGGCTCCTTCGTGCGGCGCGTCGAGCTGCCCGCGCTCGACGAGCCGGTCGGCCCGGCGGAGGGCAGCCTCAAGGAACGGCTCGCGAACCTCGAGGGCGCGAATGCCTGGCCGTACACCTACAGCCACGGCCTCGCGATGACGCGCGACGGAAGGCACCTCGTCGCCGTGGCGACCGTCGCGAACTACGCGGCGATCTACGCGCTGCCGGACTTCCGGCTGAAGGGCGTCGTGCCGGTCGGCGGCAGCCCGAACTGGGTCGTCTGCGACCCGGAAGGCCGGTTCGCCTACGTGACGAACCCGAAGGACGACTCCGTCTCCGTGATCGACATCGAGTCGGTGCGCGAGGTCGCGCGCATCCCGGTGGGCAAGGGGCCGAAGCGGATCGCCTTCAGCGTCGAGTGAGCTGGCGGGCCATCCAGAGCGCGCCGCCGACGGCCAGCGCCCAGCCGACCCAGCCGGGGCGCGTCGCGAGCGCGGTCCAGACGATGCCGCCGAGGAACACGACGCCGGCCGCAAACAGGCCGTCGCTGCGCCGCCGCTGGCGGCGGAGCTCCGCGCGCAGGCGCTCCAGCGACTCGGATTCCGTCTTCACGGCGAGCTCGTCGTCGTAGGCGCGGCGCATCGTGCGGCGCGCGATCACGGGGAAGGCCCGGATCGCGTCGGCGACGTCCGGCCAGTGCGCGCGCAGGCTCGCGACGACGGAGCGCGGGCTCGAGCGCTCCCGCATCCAGTCGCGGAGGATCGGCAGCGCCGTCTTCCAGAGGTCGAGCTCGGGGTACAGCTCGCGGCCGAGGCCCTCGATGTTGAGCAGCGTCTTCTGCAGCAGGATCAGCTGCGGCTGGACCTGCATGCGGTAGCGCCGCGCGATCTCGAACAGGTGCAGCAGCACGAGGCCGAAGGAGATGTCCTTCAGCGGCTTGTCGAAGATCGGCTCGCAGACCGTGCGGACCGCGGACTCCAGCTCGTCGACCCGCGTGCCGGGCGGCACCCAGCCGCTCTCGAGGTGCAGCTCGGCGACGCGGCGGTAGTTCCGCTCGAAGAAGGCGAGGAAGTTGCCGGCGAGGTAGAGCTGGTCGCGCGGCTCGAGCGTGCCCATGATGCCGAAGTCGACGGCGGCGTAGCGCGGGTTCGCCGGGTCGCCGACGTCCACGAAGATGTTGCCGGGGTGCATGTCGGCGTGGAAGAAGTTGTGCCGGAACACCTGCGTGAAGAAGATCTCGACGCCGTTCTCGGCGAGCTTCCTGATGTCGGTGCCGAGCTCGCGGAGACGCTCGACCTCGGAGATCTGCACGCCGCGGATCCGCTCCATCACCATGACGTCCTGGCGGCACAGGTCCCAGTGGACGTCGGGCACGTGCAGCAGCGGGCTGCCGGCGAAGTTGCGACGGAGCTGCGAGGCGTTCGCCGCCTCGCGCATCAGGTCCAGCTCGTTCAGGATCGTCTTCTCGTATTCGACGACGACCTCGCGCGGCCGGAAACGCCGCGACTCGGGCCAGTACTCCTCGGCGAGGGCGGCGAGCGTCGCGAGCACCTCGAGGTCGAGGTCGATCGCCTCGCGCATGCCGGGGCGCAGGACCTTGACGACCACGTCGCGCCCGTCCGGCAGGGTCGCCGCGTGCACCTGCGCGATGGAGGCGGCGGCGAGCGGCTTCGGGTCGAAGCTGCCGAAGATCACGCTGACCGGCCGGCCGAGGGAGCCCTCGATGCGCGCCTTCGCAAGCTCGCCGTCGAACGGCGGGACGCGGTCCTGCAGCTTCGCGAGCTCGTCGGCGATGTCGGGCGGCAGCAGGTCACGGCGCGTCGAGACGACCTGCCCGAACTTCACGAAGATGGGCCCGAGGTCCTCGAGCGCGCGGCGCAGGCGCTCGCCGCGCGTGCCGCGCCTGCGCGAGAACCAGGTCCAGGGCGAGAGCCAGAACACGAAGCGCAGCGGCCGGTACAGGTGCGTCGCGCGCACGAAGTCGTCGAGCCCGTAGCGCACGAGCGCGCGGTGGATGGTCAGCAGCCGGCCCGCGACGCGCAGCGAGATCATGGCGCGCGCGGGCGGGAGAGGGCGGCGACGCGCGCCTCCAGCCGGTCCACGGCCTCGCGGAAGCGGTCGACGCCGTCCAGGAACTCCTCGACCTCGATCCGCGCCGGCACGTCGCGGCTCTCCTCGGACAGGAATTCGGACAGGTTCCGCGCGAGGGCATCGCCGGCGCGTCGACCGAAGTCCGCGGCCTCGCGCGCGAGGCGCGCCGCATGGTGCGCCACCGCGTCGCCCGTGAAGCGGGACAGCTCCTCCTCGAGGTCCGGACGCGCGGCCTCGAAGAGGCTCCGGAAGCCCTCCGCGACTTCCGCGTCGCCGCGCACGTCCAGCCCGCCCGCGCGGATCGTGGTCGTGGAGGCATTTGTCAGGAGCCGGAGGAAGGCGAGCGGCGTGCCCTCGATCACCGCGTCCGCCGGCTCCTCCGCCGCATGCCGGATCGAGAGCGCCTCCGCGCTTGCCGCCACGCGGACGCGGAACGGCGTCGGCGGGAAGCGCAGCTCCAGCGAGCGGCCGGCGAGGCTAGCGAGCAGGCCGCGGGCGCGCGAGGAGGCCGCGATCTGGCGGTTCAGCAGGGACTCGAAGGGCGCGAGCAGCGCGGCCGTCATCAGTGCACGACGCCGACGTGCAGCGCGACGATGCCGCCCGCGAGGTTGTTCCAGCGCACCTCGTCGAAGCCGGCGTCGCGGAACATCGCGGCCAGCGCCTCCTGCCCCGGGTGCATGCGGATCGACTCGGCGAGGTAGCGGTAGCTCGCCGCGTCGCCCGCGACGATGCTGCCGAGGCGCGGAAGGATGTTGAACGAGTAGGCGTCGTAGGCGGGCTTCAGGATCGCCAGCGTCGGCTTCGAGAACTCGAGCACGAGAAGGCGCCCGCCCGGCTTCAGCACGCGCCGCATCGAGGCGAGCGCGGCCGGCTTGTCGGTGACGTTGCGCAGGCCGAAGCCGATCGTCACGCAGTCGAAGCTGCGGTCGGGGAAGGGCAGGCATTCCGCGTTCGCGATCACGTACTCGACGTTCGAGGCGATGCCGCGGTCGACCAGCCGGTCGCGGCCGCGCGAGAGCATCCCGGCATTGATGTCGGTGAGGACCGCGAGCCCCTCGCGCCCCACCTGGCGCGCGAGGCCGGCGCCGAGGTCGCCGGTGCCCGCGGCGACGTCGAGCGCGCGCTGCCCGGGGCGCAGCCCAGTCTGCGCGAGCGCGAAGCGCTTCCAGAGCCGGTGCAGGCCGCCGGACATCAGGTCGTTCATCAGGTCGTAGTTGTCCGCGACGGAGTCGAAGACGCCGCGCACGCGCGCGGTCTTCTCCTCCGCAGACACCTTCTCGAAGCCGAAATCGACGGTCTTCACGCCCCGCCGATTCTACGGGTTCGGCTCCGCCTTGGCGAAGGAGCGGCGTTGCGTCAGTCCGGGGCTACCAGACGAACGTGCCGGTCAGCGGGGACGGCGGCGGCGTCAGGACTGCGGCGTCGTCGTAGGCCGTGCGGGCGCCGAATGGCAGCCACGCCGACTGGTTGGCGCGGTTGCCTTCCAGCACGCAGGAGTAGTTCGCCGTCTTTCCGGATGCGTTCGCGCTGAAGTCGGATTGGGCCAGGGGAACCGTGACCTGCAGGGTCTGGACCACGGCATTCTGGACGACGGCGGCTTCCGCGCTGCCGCGCGGGCCGGCGGTTCCGGTCCTCGGGCCGAACACGGCGCTCGTAATGGTGCAGGTCACCCGCACGCGCGTGACGTCCGCGTGCAATCGCGTGAGGTCGAGCGGCACCGTGAACGTCACGTCGGCGGGCGGGGCCTGCTGCGCAGACGCCGCGAGGGCGGTCAGCGACGTGAGCAGGGCAACCAGGGCGATGTGCGGGCGCGAGCGGGTCATGGTGTCTCCTCAGGGCGCGGGTCCGACGCCGGTCCATCCGGGCGTCGCGATCGAGCGCGGGGCGATCGAACCTTGA
>DASSUY010000177.1:0-5262 GCA_035706525.1 Steroidobacteraceae bacterium | reverse complement strand
TTCGGGGGTGACCGGATGAACCTGCTTCGCACTCGTTCGCGCGCGGGCGCGCTGCTCCTGCTCTTCGCGGCCGGGACGGCCTCGGCTGACGCCGTGGACGACTACGTCCAGTCCGTCATGACGGCGGAGAAGATCCCGGGCGTCTCGCTCGTGATCCAGCGCGACGGGAAAGCCGTCAAGAGCCGCGGCTACGGGTTCGCGAACGTCGAGCTGCAGGTTCCCGCCACAGCCGACACGATCTATCAGTCCGGCTCGGTTGGCAAGCAGTTCACGGCCGCCGGCATCCTACTGCTCGCCGAGGACGGCAAGCTCTCGCTCGACGACCGCCTCGCGAAGTTCTACCCGGACGGCCCGCCCCACTGGCACCGCATCACGATCCGCCAGCTCCTCACGCACACCTCCGGCATCAAGGACTATTCGGACGAGTACGACATGCGGGCCGACTACACCGAGGAGCGGCAGGTCGAGATCGCGAAGACGATCCCGCTCGATTTCGAGCCGGGCACGCAGTGGAGCTACAGCAACACCGGCTACCTGATCCTCGGCGCCCTCGTGTCGAAGCTGGCGGGCAAGCACTGGAGCGAGTTCCTGGCCGAGCGCGTCTTCACGCCGCTCGGCATGAAGACCGCGCGCATGATCTCCGAGCGCGACCTCGTCATGCACCGCGCGGACGGCTACGAGCTCGACGACAAGGGCGAGGTAAAGAACCAGGGCTGGGTGTCGCCCGACGTCAATACGACCGGCGACGGCGCGCTCTATTTCTCGGCCAAGGACCTCGCCGCCTGGAACGACGCGCTGGACGCCGGCAAGTTCCTCTCGCCGGATCACTTCAAGGCCTGGTGGACGCCGGTCGCGCTCGCGAACGGCACGACCTATCCGTACGGCTTCGGCTGGGGCATCGGCGAGACGCGCGGGTACCTCGAGATCGAGCACGGCGGCGCCTGGCAGGGCTTCCGGACGGCCATCGAGCGGTTTCCCGAGCAGCACCTCAACATCTCCGTGCTCACGAACCTCGACGCCGCGGATCCGGGGACGATGGCCAAAGTGATCGCCGGCCTCGTCGAGCCCGCCCTGCGCCTTCCGGACCCGGACGCCCGGCCGGCCGATCCCGACCCGGCGCTGACGAAGCGGCTGCGCGAGGTGCTTGCGGCCTGGGCGGACTATCGCGTGACGCCCGACATGGCCAAGGGACTCGCCGCGACGGCCGCGGGCAGCGGGCGGGAGGCCTATGCACGCCAGGGCACCGGCGAGAAACTCTCCGCAGCCGAGGAGTTCGCCTACGTCGGCGAGGACGACCTGTCGCGGCGCGACGTCGAGATGTACGGCGAGAAGGTTGCGCGCTCGGTCTACTGCGCGCTCCGCACGAAGGAGTCCAGGTTCCTCTACAAGTTCCGGCTGAACGGCAGCGGGCAGGTGCTCGACTTCGAGTCCACTGAACTGTAGGCGCCTCGCCGCTGCCGGCGCGCGATCGCTTCCAGCAGCATCGCGACGAGGATGCCGACGGCGCCGGGGCCCACGATCACGGCGGCGAGCTGCAGGCTCCCCCAGGGGCCGAGGTCCAGCGATTCGAGCCGCGCGACGGTCACTACCGCGCTGACCAGCATCCAGGCCCAGGCAAGCGCCAGGATCACTGACCCGATGCGATGCAGCATCTCGCCCGGGCGTCTCAGGTCCAGCGCAGGCCGGGTGCGCTCGAGGCCCGTTGCGATCCAGTAGCTCCGGCCCGGTTCGGTCTGCATGCCGCGACTCCTTCCCTGCGGGTGGCAATAGGGCAGCAGTTCGCGAATGGCCGGCCAATAGGACGCAGCCGGGATCCGCGCGCTGTCCACTCCTACAAGCGGCGCCGCGGGCGGAAGCGGACTCGCACGGACGGCGCGAGGTCCGCGCCCAGCACCTCGCGGAAATAGCGGAGCGCGAACCGTACCTTGGCCGGCGACTCCGAGGCGATGCAGTCGCGCGGGATCGCCAGCTCGAGGTCCCGGACATAGGCATCGTTGGCCGTGAACAGCACGCACTGCTGCGCCGTGACCCCGCAAACGACCAGCCGCCGCACGCCGAGATGCTCGAGCAGCGTCGCCAGCACGGTGCCGAAGAAGGCAGAGTGCTTCGGCTTCAGCAGGCAGTAGTCGCGCGGCGCGGGCACGAGCAGGCGCGCGACCGGCGCGCCGCGCGAGCCTTCGCCGAGCGCATGCCGGAGCAGGGCCGGGAAATCCGACCGCCAGCGGCCCCGGTTGTCGTTGGCGTAGATCGCAGGGACGCCGGCGCTTTCCGCGCGGCGCTTCAGGCGCGCGATGCGCCGCGCCGCCGGCAGCGCGGCCTTGAAGACCTGCTCCCCGTCCGGGAAACCGAAGTCCGAGATCATGTCGAGGATCAGGAGCGCCGTGTCCGACCGGTCGGGGGCGGAGCCGGCGAGCGTCGCATTGCGCGCGATGGGCATCCCGCGATTCTGGACCGGGGACGACGCCGCTACCGTAGGCGCAATTCCTACCTGCAGTAGCGCCGCGCGGCGACACGCCAAGGTCCCGCGCGCGACTACGCTGCGCTCCAACAGGTCAAGGAGGGCGGACATGGAACGTACGGCGAGAAGCGCGGAAAGCGCCAGGCGCAAGGGCCGGGGAGCGGCGGCAAAGGATGCGATCGCCCTCCTCAAGGCCGACCACCGGCAGGTCGAGAAGTGGTTCGCCGAGTTCAAGAAGGCGCGCAAGCAGGAACGCAAGGCGAAGCTCGCCGACGACATCTGCCGCGCGCTCAAGGTCCACACGCTCATCGAGGAAGAGATCTTCTATCCCGCTTTCCTCGAGGCGACCGACGACTCGGACACGCACCACGAGGCCGAGGTCGAGCACGACGCCGCGAAGAAGCTCATCGCCGAGATCGAGAAGATGAGCGCCGGGGACGAGTACTTCGACGCGAAGGTCAACGTCCTCTCCGAGATGATCAAGCACCACGTGAAGGAAGAGGAAGCCCCGGGCGGCATGTTCGCCGAGTCGCGCAAGTCCGACATGGACCTCGAAGCGCTCGGGGAGCGGATGAAGGCGCGCAAGGAGCAGCTCGAGGAAGGCAACGGCAGCGTGTTCGGGCGCGCGGCCGGGGCGCTGCACTCCTGACCCCGCTTGTTCCGCCGGAACGGCCTGTCGATCGTCATCGGCGCGCTGTTCATCGCGCTGCTGGTCGGACAGGTCTTCGCCGGCGAACGCCAGTACAACGACGAGCGGGAGAAGCACGGCGAGCCCGCGCTCGCGCTTCGCGCCTATCTCGCTAGCGGCCATTTTCTCGAAGCGACGGCTGAAAACTGGGAAAGCGAGTTTCTCCAGATGGCCGCCTACGTCTTCTTTACGGTGTGGCTCTTTCAGCGAGGCTCAGCCGAGTCGAAGTCCCTCGACGAACCCGAGGAAGTCGACCGCGATCCCCGGCTCGCCCGCGGCAAGCGCCTCGCGGAAGCCCCGTGGCCCGTGAGGCGCGGTGGGGTCGTCCTCAGGCTCTACGAGTACTCGCTCTCGATCGCCCTGTTCCTCCTCTTCCTCGCCTCGTTCGCGGCGCACGCCGTCGGAGGACTGCGCCTGCACAACGCCGAAGCCCTCGCGCACGGGGAGCCGCTCCAGACGCTCTCAGACTACCTGTCCTCGGCCCAATTCTGGTTCGAGTCGCTCCAGAACTGGCAGAGCGAGTTCCTGGCTATCCTCAGCATGGTCGTGCTCAGCATCTTCCTGCGCCAGCGCGGGTCCCCGGAATCGAAGCCTGTGGACGCCCCGCACTCCCAGACCGGCGGCGGGTAGCGTCACTGTCCTACAGCCCTGACCCCCTCCCGGCGGTATCAAGGTCCAGCAGGGAGTCTTGAGAGGTACCCCACATGAAACTGCTGAAAATACTTCCGCTGCTCGCATTCGGCACCGTGTTGACGGCCGGATGCCAGAAGCACGACGAGGCGGTCGACACGACCGCGACGCCGGCCCCGGCGCCCGCCACAGAGCCAGCGCCTCCCCCGGCCGACATGACGACGCCGCCGGATGCGACAGGCGTGCCGCCGAGCGACGAACCGGCACCGGCCACGTCGGACTCAATGCCGACGGACGAGCAGCCGCCACCGGATGAGCCGGCGCCGCCGCCGCCGAGCGGCTGAGGCTGAGCTTGGGGCGTGCCGATCCGGTCAGCCGCAGCTGGTCTTCTTGCCGGCGCGGAAGCAGAACCGGATCGGCGCGCCGCTGCTGTCAAAGGGGCCGAATGGGCCGAACGTGGGACCCGCACGGTGCGGCCCGAGTGAGAAGCCCTGAAAGCCGTCCGCGTTTGGAACGGGCGGCACCTGTTCGCCGTTGAAGCCGTAGTTGAGCTCCACGTCGAAGTTCCCGTTGTTCTTCCCGCCGCTCCGGTCGATCAGGTTGACCTGAACGTGGAAGGTCGTGAATGTCGCGTCACCTGCGAGGCTCACGTCTTTCCACCAGAAGCGCATGGCCGGCAAGGCCTGCCCCATGAGGTATGGCGCCTTGGGATCCACGAACCCGCGCCCGTAGAAAGCGCCGCCACTGCCGTCTTCGAAATCAGTTGCGAACACCGCGATGTAGTTGCCCGTCGGCGGGCCGGCAAGGTCCGTGTCCGCGCAGGCTGCGCTCGCGGAAATCAGCTTGATGAAGCCCTCTCCCATACAGACGTTGTAGTACTTGGCATTGCTCTTCGGGCCCAGCTTCAATTTGAATGCGGTCTTTCCGGCCGCGACAGTCGTGCCCTCGCTTACGAACGGCTGGTTCTCGCCCCAGAACTCGCCGCTGAAATTGAACGCGTTGTCGCTGGAATCGGCACGCACGGAGCGACCGGCGTGGCTCGAGGCCGCAACGAGGCAGAGCGCCCCGGCGATTGCGGCGCAAAGCGCCCCTGTCGATCGGCGATGAGATTTCATTGTTCTCCCCTTGTGGATGTGCCCGCCTTGCCGCGGCTGGAGCAGCCGAGTCTAGTCCCAGAAGCGCCGCGGAGGAATCGCCCTTGCCCGAAGGGGTGACATAAGCCTTTGCTTCACCCCCCCTGGCGCAGTCGAAGCAGTTCCCGGTATCGCCGCAGCGCCCGCGTGTCGCCCTTGGCCTCCGCGAGGCGCACAAGCTCTCCGAGGCAGCGGTCTCCGTAGTAACTGCGTGCACCGAACCGGGCGCGCAGCGCAGCCCACGCCGGCACCAGCTTCCGGTCGGCCTCCACAATGTCCTTGCGAGCGAGCGCAAGCGCTCCGTCGGCCGTGTCGAGGACAGCGCGCCGCCAGGCGGCATCCCCTTCAAGGGC
>DASSUY010000176.1:0-20624 GCA_035706525.1 Steroidobacteraceae bacterium | reverse complement strand
GTGGCGGATCGGCGAGGCGAGGAAGGCCTCCGCGCGATCGGCCGTCTGCGGCAGCACGGGCTTCAGGTAGGCCATCAGCACGCGGAAGAGGTTCAGCCCCTGCGTGCAGATGCCCTGCACCTCGCCGGCGCGCGCCGGGTCCTTGGCGGCCAGCCAGGGCTTGTGCCGGTCGATCCAGAGGTTCGCGCGGTCGGCGAGCGCCATGATCTCGCGCACCGCGGCGGCATACTCGAGCGTCTCCCAGGCTTCCATGATGCCGGCGCCCGCGTCCGTGAACTCGCGGTACAGCCCGGGGTCCGGCAGTTCCGCTGCGAGGCGGCCGCCGTGGCCGCGGTGGATGAAGCTCGCGCAGCGGCTCGCGATGTTGACGAGCTTGCCGACGAGGTCGGCGTTGATGCGGGTCGCGAACTCGCCGAAGTTCATGTCGATGTCGTCGAGGCCCGGTCCGAGCTTGGCCGCGAGGAAGTAGCGGAAGTACTCCGGCGGCAGGTGGTCGAGGTAGCGGCGCGCGGTGACGAAAGTCCCGCGCGACTTCGACATCTTCTCGCCGTTGACGGTCAGGAAGCCGTGCGCGTGCACGGCCGTCGGCTTCCGGAAGCCCGCGCCCTCGAGGGTCGCCGGCCAGAACAGCGAGTGGAAGTAGAGGATGTCCTTGCCGATGAAGTGGTGCAGCTCCATGGGGCTGCCGGGCCTCCACCAGGCCTCGAAGTCCTCGCCCGAGCGCGCGCACCAGTTCGCGAAGCTCGCCATGTAGCCGACGGGCGCGTCCAGCCAGACATAGAAGTACTTTCCGGGCGCATCCGGGATCTCGATGCCGAAGTAAGGCGCGTCGCGCGAGACGTCCCAGTCGCGCAGGCCCGCGTCGAACCATTCGTCGAGCTTGTTGGCGACGGCGTCCTGCAGCGTGCCGGAGCGCGTCCACTCGCGCAGCATCGCCTCGAAGTTCCCGAGGCGGAAGAAGATGTGCTCCGACTCGCGCTCGACCGGGGGCGTGCCCGAGATGACGGAGACCGGGTCGATCAGGTCGGAGGGTGAATAAGTGGCACCGCAATTTTCGCAGCTGTCGCCGTACTGGTCGGGCGTCCTGCAGCGCGGACAGGTGCCCTTGACGTAGCGGTCGGGCAGGAACAGCCCCGCCTTCTCGTCGTAGGCCTGCCGGACGGAGCGGCGGGTGATGTGGCCCGCCTTCACGAGCGCCTCGTACATGCGCACGGTGAGGCGGCGGTTCTCCTCGGAGTGCGTCGTGTAGTAGTTGTCGAAGCCGATGCCGAAGGCGGCGAAGTCCGCGCGCCGCTCGGCGCCCACGCGGCGGATCAGCTCCTCCGGGGTGGTGCCCTCGGCCTCGGCCTTCAGCATGATCGGCGTGCCGTGCGTGTCGTCGGCGCAGACGTAGATGACCTCGTGTCCCATCAGGCGCATCGCGCGCACCCAGATGTCGCACTGGATCGTCTCGGTCATGTGCCCGAGGTGCGTCGGCCCGTTGGCATAGGGCAGGGCGCTGGTGACGAGGATGCGTCGCGCGGCCAAGCCCGTCAGTCCTGCTCGCGGATCGGCTCGAACTTCGACTTGTTGATCGCCTTCTCGTAGGCCGAGCGGCCGCTGATCAGGCCCTGCTCGTGGAGCTGCTCGATCGCCGAGTCCATCGTCCGCATGCCCGCGGCCGCCCCCGCCTGCATCGTCGTCTCGAGCTGGTCGATCTTGCCCTGGCGGATGAGGTTCGCGGCCGCGGGCGTGTTCACCAGCACCTCGAGCGCGGCGACGCGGCCGGGCGTGCCCTTGCGCGAGATCAGCTGCTGCGAGACGACGCCGCGGAGCGAAGTCGAGAGCATGGTGCGCACGTGGCTCTGCTTGTCCGCCGGGAAGGCGTTGACGATGCGGTCCACGGTCGCGGCGGCGCCGTTCGTGTGCAGCGTCGCCATTACGAGGATGCCCATCTCGGCCGCGGTGATCGCGGTCGAGATCGTCTCGAGGTCGCGGAGCTCGCCCACCAGGATGACGTCGGGATCCTCGCGCAGGGCCGAGATCAGCGCGGAGGCGAAGGACTCGGCGTGCACGCCCACCTCGCGCTGGCTGATCAGGCAGTTCTTGCGCGGGTGCACGAACTCGATCGGGTCCTCGATCGTCAGGATGTGGCCCTTCAGCCGCGCGTTGATGTCGTCGATCATCGCCGCGAGGGTCGTCGACTTGCCGGAGCCGGTCTTGCCGGTCACGAGTATCAGGCCGTTCGAGACCTTGGCGAGGTTCCGGACCGCCTCGGGCATCTTGAGCTGCTCTAGCGTCTGCGCCTGCGAGGGGATGGCGCGGAACACGGCGCCCATGCCGTTGAGCTGCCGCAGCACGTTGACGCGGAAGCGCGCCAGCGTCCCCAGCGAGTACGCGAAGTCCGTGCCGTCCCGCGTCTCGAAGCGGTCGAGCGCCTTGCGGGGCATGATCTCGTAGATCGCCTCGCGCACGAAGTCGATGGACAGCCGCTCGGCGCGGAGCGGGGCGAGCTTGCCGTACTGCCGGATGCGCGGCGGGTCGCCCGCCATGAAGTGCAGGTCCGAACCGTCGCGCTTGAGGATCTCCTCGAGGTACTCGTCGATCTTCGCCACGGATCCCCGCTATTCGAGGGTCTCGAACCGCGGCAGCAGGCTGCGGTCGATGACGAACTTCGAGAACGCGCGCTTGTCCGCCGCGTAGTTGTATGCGTCGTCCGGGTCGACTTCCTTGGCCTTGATCGCGCGCAGCAGCGCCTGGTCCATCAGCTCCATGCCGAGGTCCTTCCCGGTCTGCAGCTGCGCCGGGATCTGGTGCGTCTGGTCGGTCTGGATCAGCTTCGCGATCGCGCGGTTCATGACCATGACCTCGCAGACCGCGCGGCGGCCCCGGCCCTCGGGGCGCTTGACCAGGACCTGCGTGATGACGGCGATCAGGCTCTGCGCCAGGAAGCTCTTGGTCTGCTCGCGCTCGTCCGCGGGCAGCGCGTCGATCATCCGGTCGATGGTCTTGACCGCGCTCGTCGTGTGCAGCGTCCCGAGCACGAGGTGGCCCGTCTCCGCGGCGGTCATCGCCATCGAGATCGTCTCGGGGTCGCGCATCTCGCCGACCAGGATCACGTCCGGGTCCTCGCGCATCGCGGCGCGCACGCCCTCGGCGAAGGAGGGCAGGTGCGTGCCGAGCTCGCGCTGCACGACCTGGCTCTGCTTGCTGCGGTGGACGAACTCGATCGGGTCCTCGAGGCTGATGATGTTGAGCTTCCGGTTGGTGTTCAGCAGGTCGATCATCGCCGCCAGGGTCGTCGACTTGCCCGTGCCGGTCGAGCCGGTCACGAGGATCATGCCCTGGTGGTAGTCGCAGAGCTTCCTGACGATCGGCGGGAGCGCCAGCGAGTCCAGCGTCGGGACCTCCGCCGGGATCGTCCGGAACACGGCGCCCACGCCCGAGTCCTTGCGGAACACGTTGACGCGGAAGCGCCCGCCTTCCTCGGCGACGTACGAGAAGTCGACGTCGTGGCCGGCGCGGAAGCGGTCGGCGAGGTTCCGCGACAGGATCTCGGTGACGTACGACTCCAGCTCGGCGGCGGTGAGCTCGCGGAACCGGATCGGCACGAGGTCGCCGTTCATGCGCAGCATGGGCGGCACGCCGACCGCCAGGTGGACGTCAGAGCATCCCTGGGCGGAACCGAGCTTGAGGAAGGCGTCTATGCGCGGCATATCGCCGCGAGTGAATCACAAGAAGCGCTCGAGCGCCACACTGACCTCGTCCATCGACGCGAAGCGCTTTTCCTTGTCGACCGCCATGCACTTCATGACGAGGTCGGAGACCCCCTGCGGCAGCGCCGGGTTCAGGTCGATCGGCGGCTTGGCGCGGCCCTGGACGTGCTGGTACATGACGGACATGTGGTCGCCGCGGTGGTAGGGCGGCGTCCCGGTCAGCATCTCGTAGAGGATCACGCCGAGCGAGTAGATGTCCGCCCGCTCGTCCACCTTCTTGCCGAGGATCTGCTCGGGCGCCATGTACTTCGGCGAGCCGATCACGTAGCCGGTCTTGGTGAGCTGCGTGTCGCCCTGGTGCTGGGCCGCGGCCACGCCGAAGTCCACGATCTTGACGATGCCCTCGTCGTTGATCAGCACGTTCGCGGGCTTGAGGTCGCGGTGCACGATGCCGACCGAGTGGGCGACCGACATGCCCTTCGCGATGTCCATGCCGAGGCGCACCGCGCGGCGGAGCGCGAGCGGCTTGCCGTCGGAGACCTCGCCGCCCAGCGTGTGCGACGGGAAGTACTCCATCGAGATGGCGTAGTTGCCGCGGATGTGCAGGAAGTCGTAGATGCGGATCACGTTCGGGTGGGTGATCTTGCGGCTGTAGCGCAGCTCGTGCACGAACCGCTGCATCATCTCCTCGTCCTGCGAGATGCTCGGGTTCAGGAACTTGAGCACGAGCCGCTCGTCGACCACGGTGTCCTCCATCAGCAGCACCGTGCCGAAGGCGCCCCGACCTATGCGCTCGATGTACTTGTAGCGGCCCTCGATGACGTCGCCGCTCTTCAGCGTCGCGATGTCGAGCCGCTGCAGAGACTCCGCCTGCTTCATGATCGCGGAGACGTCGGCGGACTCGATCAGCATCGTGCGCTGCTGGTCGGCGCGCGCCTGCGCGGCCGCCTGCGTCAGCGTGCCGGGCGAGGACGTGATCGAGGAGCTGCCGAACTTGTTGTCGAGCTCGGAGATCGCGCGGAGCGCGGCCCCCGCCAGCGTCTGGTCCGAGAGCGTCGTGAAGGGCAGGATCTTGGCGCGCACGGCGTCGATGGAGCGGTCGTCCGCGAGCCGCGCGAGCGCGGACATGCCCTCGACGCGGATGTCCGTCTCGGAGCGGTCGAGCGCCGAGAGCACGCCCTCGGTGGCCGCCGTGTCGCCGATCTTGCCGAGCGCCCGCACGACGGTGGGCACGGACTTGGGGTTGGTCTTCAGCATCTCGAGCAGCCTCGGAACGGCCTTCTTGCTGCCCATCTCGCCGAGGGCGTCCACCGCGCGCTCGCTGACCCACCAGTCCTTGTCCTTGGTCGCGTTCACGAGGTAGGCGACGGCGCGCTCGTCGCGCGTCTGGTTCAGGATCTCGATCGCCGTGCGCCGGACCTCATCGTCCTTGTCGGAGACGAGCTCGAGCGCGGAGGTGATCACGACGGGGCCGCCGATCTTGCCGAGCGCGTCCGCGGCACGGCTCCTGACCCACCAGTCCGAATCCCGGATCGCCTTCAGCAGGTACTTGACCGAGCCCTCGTCGCCGACGACGTTCAGCACCTCGACGGCGGCGCGGCGGGCGCTCTCCGACTCGTCCTTGAGCACCTCGACGAGGTGGCGCACGGTGTCGGGATGCTTGTTGCGGCAGAGCAGCTCGATCGCGGGGTTCTGGACGTCGATCTCCGGGTCGCGCAGGAGCGGGGCGACGAGCGCGGGGTCGACGGGGCCGGCCCCGTTCGCGATCGCTCGCAGCGCCGCCGAGCGCACGAGCTTGTTCGGGTCCTTGAGCGTCCGCTGGAGTGCGGTGCGCACCTTCGGCGTGTCGAAGCGCGCGAGCAGGGAGATGATGTGGGTCCGCGCAATCGTGTCCTTGCCCTCGACGCGGGCCACGAGCTCGTCCACGGAGCTCGCGTCGACCATCTCCCCGGCGATGCGGAACAGGGCCGCCTTCTCGTTGGGGTCCTGGGCGTAGGCGGCGTTAAGGATCTCGCGGAGGTTGAAGCGGTTCTTCTGGGCCGCGATCACGTCGAGGATCGCGGGCTTCGAGACCGCAGGGTTCTGGAGCAGGTCCAGCAGGAGCCCGGGCGAGTAGTTCCGGGACGAGGCCAGCGCCCAGGCGACGCCGTGCACCGCGCGTGGGTTCTCCTCGGCGAGTGCCTTGGCCAGCATGGGAAACGTCTTGTTGTCGATCAGGGGCGTCAGCGTCTCGACGAAGGCGACCGTCTCGCGCTTGTCGGCCGTCGCGAGGGCGTCAATGATCGGCTGGATGGCGTTCGAGCCCAGGCCCTGGAGCTTCGTGAGCGCCGCCTTCGCTTTCGCGCTGGTCGGGTCTCCGCTTTCCCGCACCTCGGCGATCAGGCGATCCGCCCGGTAGCCTCCGAATAGTCCCATTCGACCCCGGCAGTTCTTGTGGGATTGAGAAAAATGCCGCGCGCGGATTATGCCATACGGTCCCGCCGGCCCGGCCGGCGGTTGCCATCGGCTACAATGCCGCCCCCCGAGCCGGAACCTTTCCATGACCACGGGCCCCGAGGAACGGCTGAAGCTCGCGCTCGGCCGCCATGTCGAGCCGCACCTGCAGATGACGCTGGCGGAAGCCGGCGCCATCGAATCGGTCGCGGCCGGGCCGTCCGGCCTCGTCGCGCGCATCGTGCTCGGCTTTCCGGTCGGCGGGTATGAAAAGGCCCTTGAACGGTCGTTCGACGAGACACTCGCGGCCGCGGGCATCGAGGAACGGCCACGCTACGAGATTTCGTCGCGTATCCCGGCCTTCGTCGCCGATCCTCGCCAGCGCCCGCTGCCGACCGTCGCGAACGTCATCGCCGTCGCCTCGGGCAAGGGCGGGGTGGGCAAGTCGACGGTCGCCGCGAACCTCGCGCTCGCGCTCGCGGCGCAGGGGGCGCGCGTCGGGCTCCTCGACGCGGACGTCTACGGGCCGAGCCAGCCCCGGATGATGGGTCTCGCCGGCGAGCGGCCGACGACGACCGACGGCAGGACGCTCGACCCGCCGAAAGGCCATGGCATTCCCGTCATGTCGATCGGGTTCCTCGTGGACGCCGACCAGCCGATGGCCTGGCGCGGGCCGATGGCGACGCAGGCGCTGGCGCAGATGCTGGGCGACACCCGCTGGGGCGACCTCGACTATCTGGTCGTCGACATGCCGCCGGGCACCGGCGACATCCAGCTGACGCTCGCGCAGCGCGTGCCCGTGTCCGGCGCGGTCATCGTGACGACGCCCCAGGAGATCGCGCTGCTCGACGCCCGCAAGGGCCTGCAGCTCTTCCGCAAGGTGGGCGTGCCGGTGCTCGGCATCGTCGAGAACATGGGCCTGCACCGATGCCCGGCCTGCGGCCACGAATCGCACATCTTCGACGAGGGCGGAGGCCGCACGCTCGCGGAGCGCTACGGCACGACGCTCCTCGGGGAACTGCCGCTCGACGCCGCCATCCGCGCGCGCGCGGATTCCGGGCGGCCGACGGTCGTCAGCGAGCCGGATTCGCCGGCCGCGCGCACCTACCACGAGATCGCGCGACGGGCCGCGGGCGCGCTCGCCGCGAGCGCGATCCGGGGCGCCGGAAAGATGCCCGAGATCCGGATCGAGGGGGAGTAGATGGCGATCAAGGCCGACAGGTGGATCCGCCGCATGGCGGCGAAGGGGATGATCGAGCCGTTCGAGCCCGGCCAGGTGCGGGAGGTGGACGGACGGAAGATCGTGTCCCACGGGACGTCGAGCTACGGCTACGACGTCCGCTGCGCGCCCGAGTTCAAGATCTTCACGAACATCAACTCGACGATCGTGGACCCGAAGCACTTCGACCCGAAGAACTTCGTCGACTTCGAGGGCGAAGTCTGCATCATCCCGCCGAACTCCTTCGCGCTCGCGCGGACCGTCGAGTACTTCCGCATCCCGAGGAACGTGCTGACCATCTGCCTCGGGAAGTCGACGTACGCCCGCTGCGGGATCATCGTGAACGTGACGCCGCTCGAGCCCGAGTGGGAAGGGCACGTGACGCTCGAGTTCTCGAACACGACGCCGCTGCCCGCGCGCATCTATGCGAACGAGGGCGTCGCGCAGTTCCTGTTCTTCGAGTCGGACGAGGTCTGCGAGACCTCGTACAAGGATCGCGGGGGGAAGTACCAGGGGCAGCGGGGCGTGACGCTCCCGAAGACCTAGCCAAAAGGGGACGCTCACCTTTTTTGTAAAGGGGACGGTCACCTTTAGCGGACGGGTTCTGAATGGTCCTGGCGGCCGCGCACGCTAAAGGTGACTGTCCCCTTTACAAAAAAGGTGAGCGTCCCCTTTTAGTCGCCCGGCTGGAAGCGGCGGATATACGTCTGGAACCCGCGCTTCGTGCCGACGAGCTGCTCGGCCTGCACGGCGGCGAAGCCGAGGCTGGGCGCGTGCCAGGTCAGCGTCTGCCGGTCCGAGCCGTCGCGCGCGCTGCGGTACACCACCGTCTCGAGCTCCCCGATGGCGGTGTGGAGCGTCTCGCTCCGGACCCGCGTGTAGCGGTAGTACTTCACCTTGTCCTTCTCGATCATGGCGACGACGCCCGGCTCACGGCCCGCGCGAAGTTGCGCGATCACGAGGGCCTGCATGGACGCGGCGTCCTGGAGCCCGTCGACGGCCTCGAGGTCGACGCGCTCGTCCTCGGCGATGCCGCGCACGCGGTGCGCCGCCCAGTCGAACTGCAGCGACACGTCCCGCTCGGTGTCCTTGCTCCCGTCGTCGAACAGGTAACTGAGCGGTCGGGGCCCGTCCGACGTCATCTCGAACTCCGAGCGCTGGCGGAGGGTCCCGCCCGCGATCATCCGGTAGAGGCCGGAGGCGTTCGTCGCGGACTCGAGCACCCAGCCGTCGCCGTCGCGGGCGAGCGTCGTGCGGCTGCTGCCCACCGAGAAGCGGCCGTATTTCACGTCGTAGTCGGCGACGTAGGGCGCGAGCGCGTCGTCCGACGCCGCCGCCGGCAGCGCCGCGAGGAAGGCGAGCAGGGCCGCCGCCATGCCCCTCACGCTGCCGCCTCGTATCGGACGGGCCCCGCGGGGCGGCCGTCCAGGAGCGCCACGCCGTCATTCATGCGCAACCGTCCCTCCGCAAACCAGGCCACGGCCCGGGGGTAAATGATGTGCTCGAGTTGCTGAACGCGGGCTGACAGGGCTTCCTCGCCCTCACCCGGCCGGGTCGCGAGGCGCCCCTGGATGACCGGCGGGCCGGCGTCCAGCTCCTCGGTGACGAAGTGCACCGTGCAGCCGTGCTGCCGCTCGCCGGCCTCGATCACGCGCCGGTGGGTGTGGAGCCCCCGGTAGGCCGGGAGGAGCGAAGGGTGGATGTTGAGGAGACGCCCCTCGTATGCGCGCACGAAGGCGGCGTCGAGGATCCGCATGAAGCCCGCGAGCACGACGAGCTCGGCCCCGGCCGCGTCGATCGCGGCGGCGAGCCGCGACCCATAGGCCGCGCGGTCCTCGCCGGGCGCCGGCGCGAGCACGGCCGTCGGAAGCCCCAGTTCTCGGGCGGCCGCGAGGCCTGCGGCGTCCGCCCGGTCCGAAATCACCGCGACGATGCGGCCGTCGATGCGCCCCTCCCGGACCGCCTGCGCGAGCGCCAGCATGTTGCTGCCGCGCCCGGAGATCAGCACGGCGAAGGGCAGGGCCATCAGGAAATGCGGACGCCGGCGCCCGCCACGACCTCGCCGATGAGGTTCGCCTGCTCACCGGCGGACGCCAGCAGCGCGAGGGCGGCATCCGCTTCCGCCCGCGGCACGATCGCCACCATGCCGATGCCGCAGTTGAAGGTGCGATGCATCTCGGCATCCGCGATGCGTCCGGTCCTCTGGATCCAGTCCCAGAGCGCATCGCGGCGCCAGGCGCGGGCCTCGAGCTTCACGCCGAGGCCGTCCGGCAGCACGCGCGGGATGTTGTCCGTGAGCCCGCCGCCCGTGATGTGCGCGAGGCCGTGGAGATCGACCGCGGCGGCGAGGCGGAGCAGGGGCTTCACGTAGATCCTCGTCGGGGCCATCAGTCGCTGGAAGAGCGGCGCGCCGTCCAGCCGAGTGGCCGCGTCCGCGCGCGCCTCGGCGATGAGTCGCCGGATCAGGGAGAAGCCGTTCGAATGCGGGCCGGAGGAGGCGAGGCCGATCACGGCGTCCCCCGCGCGCGTCCGCGTGCCGTCGATGATGCGCTCGCGCTCGACCACCCCGACGCAGAAGCCCGCGAGGTCGTAGTCGCCCTCGGGATACATGCCCGGCATCTCGGCCGTCTCGCCGCCGACCAGCGCGCAGCCGGCGAGCGCGCAGCCCTCGGCAATGCCCGCTATGACTCGCTCGGCGACGTCCACTGAGAGCTTGCCGGTCGCGTAGTAGTCCAGGAAGAACAGCGGCTCCGCGCCCTGCACGACGACGTCGTTGGCGCACATGGCGACGAGGTCCTGTCCCACGCCGTCGTGCAGGCCCGTGTCGATCGCGAGGCGGAGCTTCGTCCCGACGCCGTCGGTGCCGGCGACCAGCACGGGGCGCCGCCAGCGGCCCTCGGGAATCTCGATCATGGCGCCGAAGCCGCCGATCCCGGCGAGCACTTCGGGCCGCATCGTGCGGGCGACTTTCGGCTTGATGCGCTCGACGAGCGCTTCCCCGGCGTCGATGTCGACGCCGGCATCCCGGTAAGTCAGCGAGGGGCGTTCGGTCATCGCGGGAATGGGGGCCTGGTCGAAGGGCCCGTCCGGCGGGCGGTGTACTATTGTAGCGTGAGCGCGAGCCCCGACCCCGCCCTGACCCGCGTCCTGCGCGCCCTGCTGCTGGCGATGGCCCTGGCCTTCGCGGCCGGCGCGCCCGCGGAGACGCTCGGCGACCTTTATACGGTGAGCGTGCCCTATACGGGCGACAATGACGCCGCATTCCGCCAGGCGATGCGCGACGTCCTCGTGCGGGCCACGGGCCAGCCGAACGCGCCCGCGCTCGAGAACCTCGCGCCCCTCGTCGCGGACGCGGCCCGCTACGTCAAGAGCTTCCGGCGCGCCGCGGGCAACCAGCTCTCGGTGAGCTTCGACGGGACCGCGATCGAGAACGCCATCGATGCCTCGGGCCTCGCGTCCTGGGGCAACGAGCGGCCCGTCACGCTCGTGTGGCTCGCCCTGGACCGCGGCGGCGGCCGGCGAACGCTCGTCTCCGCGAGCGACACGAGCGCCGAGAAGGCTGAAGTGGACGCGAGCGCCGCGCGGCGCGGACTGCCGATCGTCTGGCCGGAGGCGGGCGACGACCTGATCCGCGCGACGCAGGAAGCCTGGTCGGGCGACCATGCCGCGCTCATCGACGCGGCGCGCCGATACGGCGCCGACGGCGTGCTCATCGGCCGTGCGCGCCAGGCCGCGGGGGGCTACGAGACCGCCTGGAGCTTCACCGGCGCCGGGCTCACCGGCGAGGTCAGCGGCGGCCTGCAGGCGGGTCCCGAGCTCGCCGCCGACCGGTACGCGGGCGTGTATGCATCCCGGGGCGCGGCCCAGCGCACCGACATGACTGTCACCATCACCGGCATTTCCTCGCTCGAGGGGTACACGGGCGCGATGCGGCTGCTTTCGAGGCTGCAGCCGGTGCGCGGCGTGGCGGTCGACGAAGTGACGCCGGACGGCGTGTCATTCCGGGTGAACGTGCGCGGCGATCCCGACGCGCTCGCGCAGGCCATCCAGCGCGACGGCCGCCTGTCCCCCGTGGATGCGGGACGCCTGATCTACGCCTTCTCGCCATGAAGCTGGTGACCGTCCCGAACCTCATCTGCCTGCTGCGGATCGCGCTCACCGTGCCGATCGTCGTGTTCCTCGCGGAGGGGCGATACGGCGACACGCTGGTGCTGTTCGCGATCGCCGCGGCCTCCGACATCCTCGACGGTTACCTCGCGAAGACCTTCGGATGGACGTCCGAAGTCGGGAAGGTCCTCGATCCGCTGGCGGACAAGCTCCTGCTCGTGTCGGTCTTCATCACGCTCGCGGTGATCGGGCTCGTCCCGGCGTGGCTGGCGGCGATCGCCGTGCTGCGCGACGTCGTGATCGGCGTCGGCGCGGGGACCTACAAGCTGCTCTTCGGGCCGCTGGAAGGCCGGCCGACGGTGCCTTCCAAGATCAACACCCTGGTGCAGCTCCTCTACGTCATCGCGGTCGTCTGGAACGCCGCGTTCCACGACCTGCCGGACGCCGCCATCCGCGCCTTCGGCGCCCTCGTGCTGGTGACGACCGTGGTGAGCGGCGTCGACTACGTGCTGACCTACACGCGCAAGGCGATCGCCGTCAGCCGCAGGCGACGCGGCGCCGCCTAGCCGCGCGGCCCGACATCCATGCGCCAGTTGCCGCTCGGCGTCCAGCTCGGCGTCTCGCTGCGCTTCGACACGTTTGCCGCCGGCTCGAACGAAGGCGCGGTCGACGCGCTTCGCCGCCTCGCGGACGGCCGCGCACGCGGGCCGGTGTGGATCTATGGCGCGCCGGGCACGGGACGCAGCCACCTGCTGCAGGCGGCCTGTGCCGCCGCGGGGGAGGCCGGCCGACCTGCCGCCTGGCTGCCACTGCCGCGGCTGTGTGCGGAGGGCCCGGCGCTGCTCGAGGGCTGCGAGCGGCTCGGCCTCGTCGCGCTCGACGACGTCGAGGCGGTCCTCGGCGATGCCGCGTGGGAGGCTGCGCTCTTCTCGCTGTACAACGGGCTCGCGGAGCAGGGCGGCGGCCTCGCCATCGCGGCCGCCGGCAGTCCCGCGGCGGCGCGCGTGCGGCTCCCGGACCTGGCGTCGCGGTTGGCGGCCTCGGAGGTCTACCAGCTCGCGCCGCTCGCCGAGGCCGAGCAGGCGGAAGCGCTCCGGCGCCGGGCCGCCAGGCGCGGCCTCGAGCTCCCCGACGAGACGCTGGCCTTCCTGACGAGGCGCGCGCCCCGCGACTTCGCCACGCTCTGCCGCATGCTGGATGCGCTCGACACCGAGTCGCTGGCGGCGCAGCGGCGGCTCACCGTGCCGTTCGTGCGCGACTGGCTCGCGCGCGGCCAAGGGTGATCAGACGCGGGGCGCCGAGCGGATCGCCGCGACGACGGCGGCAAAGGCGAGCAACAGCAGCGCGAGCGTCGCTCCCGCCTGGAAGCGGGCTGCCGGATTCGCGAGCGTCTCGGTGATCGCGAGTGCAAGCGCGGGCGCGAGCGCCATGGGCGAGGCCCGGAGCGCGCGCAGCGAGCCACGCGCGATGCCCGGAAGCGGAAGCAGGAGCGGCAGGAAGGCGATCGCCGTCGTGGCGGCGCCGATGCCGGCGCGGGCGAACGGCCAGGCCGCGACGCTGAGGCCGAGCAGGATCCAGGCGGCGAGCGCGATCCGGCGCGCGCCGACCGCGGGCGCGCTCATGCGCCGGCGGCGAGCTTGACGGCGACCCCGGCGACGCGGGCGCCCAGCGCCTGCGCGAGCGCGCGCTCGCCCTCGGCCAGCACGCGGCGTTCGCCCTCGCGGACGATGCGGCTCGCCCCGTACGGCGTGCCGCCGCCGCCCGTATCCGTCAGCGCGGGTTCCGTGAACGGCAGCCCGACCACGACCATGCCGTGGTGCAGCAGGGGCAGCAACATGCCGAGCGGCGTCGTCTCCTGGCCGCCATGCGGCGTGCTGCCGGAGGCGAAGGCGCCGACCGGTTTTCCCGCGAGCACGCCGGTCAGCCAGAGGCTCGAGGTGCCGTCGAAGAAGGCCATCAGCGGCGCCGCCATGTTGCCGAAGCGCACGGGGCTTCCCAGCACGAGGCCGGCGCATTCGCGGAGGTCGTCGTGCGTCGCATACGCCGCGCCGTCAGCGGGCGCGGACGGGGCGCTGCCCGCGGTCGCGAGCGGCGGCACCGTGCGAAGCCGCGCCCGGCAGCCGGCGACGCCGTCGATGCCGCGCGCGACCTGGCGCGCGAGCTCGGCGGTCGCGCCGTGGCGGCTGTAGTAAAGGACGAGGATGTCCGGCATCGGCTTGCCATCGCTTCCGGGCGCCAACAGACTGTGGCGCCATGGATTCTAGGCCATCACCCGCGGCGGCGCGGTGCGCCGTCGTCCGGGGGCGCGTCCAGGGCGTCTGGTTCCGCGCGAGCACCGCGGAACGCGCCGGCGCCCTCGGCCTTTGCGGCTGCGCGGAGAACCGCCCGGATGGCAGCGTGCTGGTCCACGCGGCGGGCGATCCCGCCGCGCTCGACGCGCTGGTGGAATGGCTTCACCGCGGGCCGCCGATGGCGCGCGTGGACAGCGTTGAAGTGGCGTCGATCGAGCCCGGTTCGCGGGAATGGCCGGAGGGGTTTCTGCAGCGATGAGGAAGCGGGTCGAAAAGGGGACGCTCACCTTTTCCGCAACTCCACCCTACGCCGCAGCGACGAGTGCGCGGAAAAGGTGAGCGTCCCCTTTTCCTTTTACCGCCGCCAGCGGGAGTTCAGCCGCCCGAGCACGAGATCGGGGTACTCGCGCCGGCCGAGGCTGCCGTTGTAGCGCCCGAGCGCGCGGCGGTAGTCGCCGCGCTCGCGCTCGAGGTAGTAGGCGAGGATCGAGGTCCCCATCCGGATGTTCAGCTCGACGTTGATCAGGTCCTTCTTCGTGAGCCCGAGCTCGGTCGGCCAGAAGGGCATCACCTGCATGAGGCCCACCGCGCCCGCATAGGACACCGCGAACGGGTCGAAGGCGCTCTCGACGTCGATCACCGCGAGCACGAGCTGGGGCCGGTCGGCGAGCATCTTGTGCTTGCTGGCCTCGCAGCTCACGGCGCGGAGGATCCGCTCGGCCGCCGCCGAAATGTCGTCGCCCAGCCTGAGGTCCGGCGGCTGCGCGCGCAGGCGCGATTCCACGCGCGGCTTCATCAGGGCGAACCAGACGACGTCGTCGTACTTCTCCGCGAAGCAGGGGGAGTCCTTGATCGCGGCGGCGATCACCGCGCGAAGGCCGGGATCCTTCTGCTGGTCCGCGGACGCCGGGGACGCGAGGAAGAGGGCGGCGGCGGCCGCGAGCCCCGGGATGCCGAAGCGCGCGGCGACCGCGATCCCGGTCATCCGGCGTCGACCCGCCGGCGCAGGAATGCCGCGGCCTCCTCGCGCGGGAATTCCTCGCTCGCCTCGGCTCGGCGGTGCCGGTATTCCAGCCGGCCCGCGGCGAGGCCGCGGTCGGAGACCACGACGCGGTGCGGGATGCCGAAGAGCTCGGCATCCGCGAACTTGACGCCGGGGCGGGCGTCGCGGTCGTCCAGGAGGACCTCGAGGCCCGCGGACTTCAGCTCGCGGTAGAGCGCGAGCGCGGCCTCGCGCACGGGCGCCGACTTTTCCCAGTTCAAGCCGACCAGCGCGACGTCGAAGGGCGCGAGCGGCGCAGGCCAGACAATGCCGCGCTCGTCGTGGTTCTGCTCGATGGCCGCGGCGACGATGCGCGTGACGCCGATGCCGTAGCAGCCCATGAACATGTCGATGTCCTGGCCCTGCTCGTCCTGCACGCGCGCCTTCATCGCCTCGCTGTACTTGCGGCCGAGCTTGAACACGTGCCCGACCTCGATGCCGCGCGCGATGGAGAGCTTCCCCGCGCCGCCCGGGCTCGGGTCGCCGTCCACGACGTTGCGCAGGTCCGCGGTCGCAGGCTCCGGGAGGTCGCGCCCGAAGTTGACTCCGGTCAGGTGCGCGTCCGCCTCGTTCGCGCCGCAGACGAAGTCCGCGAGTGCGGCCGCCGAATGGTCGGCGACGACGGCGATCGTCCCGCCGGGCAGGCCGACGGGCCCGAGGAAGCCCGGCTCGCTGCCGAAGGCCGCCCGTATCCGGCCGGCGTCCGCCATGCGCAGGGGCTTCGCGACTTCCGCGAGCCGCGAGGCCTTCAGCGCGTTCAACTCGTGGTCCCCGCGCAGCAGCAGCACGACCAGGCCGCCGTCCGCGCCTTCGACGACGAGCGTCTTGAGCAGGCGCGAGGCGGGCATCGACAGCAGCTTCGCGACGTCGGCGATCGTGCGGGCGCCCGGCGTCGCGACCTTCCGCATCGCCTCCCGCGCGGCGGGGCGCGGGGCTTTCGGCGGCGCCGCGGCCGCGAGCTCGAGGTTCGCGGCGTAATCGTCCCCGTCCGAGAACACGATCGCGTCCTCGCCGGAGTCCGCGAGCACGTGGAACTCCTGGGACGCGCTGCCGCCGATGGCGCCGCTGTCGGCATGCACGGCGCGGAAGCGCAGGCCGAGGCGCGTGAAGATCGCGGTGTATGCGTCGTACATCTTCCGGTAGCCCTCCTCGAGCGAGGCCTCGTCGGCGTGGAAGCTGTACGCGTCCTTCATGATGAACTCCCGCGCGCGCATAACGCCGAAGCGCGGGCGGATCTCGTCGCGGAACTTCGTCTGGATCTGGTAGAAGTTGACGGGCAGCTGGCGGTAGCTCTTGAGCTCGCGGCGCGCGATGTCGGTCACGACCTCCTCGTGCGTCGGGCCGAGCACCATGTCGCGGTCGTGGCGGTCCTTGAAGCGCAGCAGCTCCGGGCCGAACTTGTCCCAGCGGCCCGACTCCACCCAGAGCTCGGCGGGCTGGACGACGGGCATCGAGATCTCGAGCGCCCCCGCCCGGTCCATCTCCTCGCGCACGACGCGCTCGACCTTTCGCAGCACGCGCAGGCCCATGGGCAGCCAGGTGTAGAGCCCGCCCGCGAGGCGCCGGATGAGCCCGGCGCGCAGCATGAGCCGGTGGCTCACGACCTCGGCCTCGGCCGGGACTTCCTTCAGGTTCTGGATCGGGTATTCGGACAGGCGCATCGGAATCCTCACCGCCGGGGGCGGCGCGTGTCGCCGGTCCCAAACCGCGGTATCTTAGGCGCTGCTCCCGGGCCTTGCCACGGCAGGCGCATGAAAACCGAAACCACCGAGATACGCCGGCGCCGCGGGATCTACCTGCTGCCCAACCTCCTGACGACCTGCTGCCTGTTCGGCGGCTTCTACGCGATCGTCGCCGCCATCGACGGCAACTTCGGCCGCGCCTGCCTCGCGATCTTCGCCGCCATGGTGTTCGACGGCATGGACGGGCGCGTCGCGCGACTCATGGGCACGGAAACCGCGTTCGGCAAGGAGTTCGACAGCCTCGCCGACATGGTCGCGTTCGGGCTCGCGCCTGCCGTCGTCTGCTACCAGTGGGGCGTCGCGCGCATCGCCGAGTACGGCGCGGCCTGGGGCCGGTTCGGCTGGATCGCCGCTTTCTTCTACGCAGCCGCGGTCGGGATGCGGCTCGCGCGGTTCAACGCGCGCTCGGCGACGCAGGACAAGCGGTATTTCGAGGGCCTGCCGAGCCCGTCGGGCGCCGCGATCGTCGCCTCCTTCATCGCGATCGCGCACGAGTTCAACATCATCGGGCTTCCCGGCCTCGTGTCGGCGTTCGGGGTGACGGTCGCCGCGGCTCTCCTGATGGTGAGCCGCTTCCCATACCGCAGCTTCAAGGACCGCGCGACCGGCGAGCGCGTGCGCTACTCGAAGCTCCTGCTCGTGCCGCTCGTGATCGCGCTGATCGCGATCAAGCCGTCGGTCGTGCTCTTCATCATGTTCGGCGTCTACGCGCTCTCCGGCCCGGTCGGCTGGACCTGGGCGAAGGCGACCCGGAAGTCCCGCGATGCCGGCGCCGCCGGCGGGGCGGCCTGAACGCATGCTGGCGCGACAGCTCGCGGCCCTCGAGGCGCTCGGCATCGACGCGTATGTCCCGCGCGAACGGCCCGGCCCCGCCCCCTCGGCGAAGGGTCCCGCGGGCGCTCCCGCGCCGGAGTGGGATTCGCTCGCGGCGGAAGTGAGCGGCTGCCGGCTCTGCGGCCTGTGCGAGACGCGCACGCAGACCGTGTTCGGCGTCGGCGACCGCGCGGCCCGGCTCATGGTCGTCGGCGAAGCGCCCGGCATGGAGGAGGACCGGCAGGGCGAGCCGTTCGTCGGCCGCGCCGGCCAGCTGCTCAATTCGATGCTGCGGGCCGCGGGATTCGCGCGCGGCGAGGTCTACATCGCGAACGTCCTCAAGTGCCGGCCGCCGAACAACCGCGACCCGAGCGACGAGGAGGCCGCGCGCTGCCTGCCGTACCTGCGCCGCCAGATCGCGCTCGTCGCGCCGAAGGCGATCCTCTGCGTCGGCCGCATCGCGGCCCAGCGCCTGCTCGACTCGCAGCTGCCGGTCGGGAAGCTCCGCGGCCGCGTCCACGACCTCGACGGGGTGCCGCTCGTCGTCACCTACCACCCGGCCTACCTGCTGCGCTCGCCCGGCGAGAAGCGCAGGTCCTGGGACGACCTGAAGCTCGCATTGCGCGTGCTGGAGGGCGCCGATGGCCACCGCGCGTGAGGACGTCGCGGCCGCCGGCTGGCGGCTCCGCCCCATGACCTCCGCCGACCTTGCGCGCGTGGCGGCGCTCGAGCGCGAGTCCTACGCGTTCCCCTGGAGCGACCAGATCTTCGCGGACTGCCTGCGCGTCGGCTACCACTGCGTCGTCGTGGACACGGCCGCCGGGGTCTCCGGCTATGGCGTGCTCTCGATGGGCGCGGGCGAGGCGCACGTGCTGAACCTCTGCATCGCCGGGCCGCTCCGGCGCCGGGGCATAGGGCGCAGGCTCCTGCTCGCGCTCCTGACGCACGCGCGCGACCGCGGCGTGCGCGACGCCTTCCTCGAGGTGCGGCGCAGCAACCGCGGGGCGATGGCCCTCTACCAGCAGCTCGGCTTCGAATGCGTCGGCACGCGGCGCGGCTACTACCAGGCGCAGGACGGGCGCGAGGACGCGCTCGTCTACCGGCTCGAGCTCGGCACGCTCGCCACATGACGCCGGCGGAGGAAATTGCCCGGCGCCGGAGCTTCGCGATCATCTCGCACCCCGACGCCGGAAAGACCACGCTGACCGAGAAGCTCCTGCTGTTCGGCGGCGCGATCCAGATGGCGGGCACGGTGAAGGGCCGCAAGGCCGCCCGCCACGCCACCTCGGACTGGATGCGGCTCGAGCAGCAGCGCGGCATCTCGGTCACATCCTCGGTGATGCAGTTCCCGTACCGCGGGCGGATCGTGAACCTGCTCGACACGCCGGGCCACGAGGACTTCTCCGAGGACACCTACCGCACGCTGACCGCCGTCGATTCGGCGCTGATGGTCATCGACTGCGCGAAGGGCGTCGAGGAGCGCACGATCAAGCTGATGGAGGTCTGCCGGCTGCGCGACACGCCGATCATGACCTTCATCAACAAGCTCGACCGCGACGGCCGGCCCCCGGTCGAACTGCTCGACGAAATCGAGCGCGTGCTCGGCATCCGCTGCGCCCCGGTGACCTGGCCGATTGGCATGGGCCGCGAGCTCGCGGGCATTTACCACCTCGGCGAGGACCGCATCTACGTCTACGACGGCGAGCGCACCGGGCGCGTCGGCACGAACCGCGCGATCGACGGCCTCGCGAGCGAGGCCGCGACCGGGCTCCTCGGCAGCCAGGCGCCGGCGTTCCGCGAGGAGGTCGAGCTGATCCGCGGCGCGATGCCGGCCTTCGACCCGGCCGAGTACCTCGCCGGCCGGCAGACGCCGGTCCATTTCGGCTCGGCAATCTCGAACTTCGGCGTCGAGGAGCTGCTGCGGTCCTTCGTGGACCACGCGCCGCCCCCCCGGCCGCGCGCCTCCACGACGCGCGAGGTCGCGCCGACGGAGCCGGCGCTGACCGGCTTCGTGTTCAAGATCCAGGCGAACATGGACCCCGGCCACCGCGACCGCATCGCGTTCCTGCGCATCTGCTCGGGCGCCTACCGGCGCGGCATGAGGTTCCACCACGTGCGGCTCGGCAAGGAGGTGCGGGTCGCGGACGCGCTCACGTTCATGGCCGCCGACCGCCAGCAGGCGGACGAGGCCTTCGCCGGGGACATCATCGGCCTGCACAACCACGGCACCATCAACATCGGCGACACCTTCACGGAAGGGGAGCCGCTCATGTTCACGGGCATCCCGAACTTCGCGCCCGAGCTGTTCCGCCGCGCCGTGCTGAAGGACCCGCTGCGCATGAAGGCCCTGCAGAAGGGCCTCGACCAGCTCTGCGAGGAGGGCGCGACCCAGCTCTTCCGCCCGCTCAGGAACAACGACCTGATCCTCGGCGCCGTCGGCCCGCTGCAGTTCGACGTCGTGGCCTTCCGGCTCGCGGACGAGTACGGCGTCACCTGCGCGTTCGAGCCGGTCAACGTCGTGACGGCGCGCTGGGTCCGCGGCGGCGACGCGGCGAAGCTCGCCCAGTTCCGCGAGCGCGCCTATGAGAACCTCGCGCTCGACCATGCGGGCGAGCTCGTCTACCTCGCCCCGACGCGGATCAACCTCTCGCTCACCGTCGAGCGCTGGCCGGAGCTCGCGTTCCGGGAGACGCGCGAGCACCTCGCGGCGGCCGCGTGAAGTCCGCGCTCCTGCGCCGGCCGGTGATCGGCTGGGCGCTCTACGACTGGGCGAATTCCGCGTTTGCGACGACGGTCATGGCCGGGTTCTTCCCGGTCTTCTTCAAGCAATACTGGAGTGTCGGCACCGAGGCTTCGGTCAGCACCTTCCGCCTGGGCGTCCTGAGCGGGCTCGGGAGCTTCGTGATCGCGCTGGCCGCCCCGCTGCTCGGCGCGATGGCGGACCGCGGCGGCGCCCGGGTGCGCATGCTCGCGTACTTCACCATCATCGGGGCGGCGGCGACCGCCGCGCTCTACTGGGTGGGGCAGGGCGAATGGGTCGCGGCCGCCCTCGTCTACACGCTCGCCGGCATCGGTTTCTGGGGCGGCATCATCTTCAACGACTCGCTGCTCGTCGACGTCGCGGACCCGCCGGACTACGACGTCGCCTCGGCCTTCGGCTACTCGCTGGGCTACATCGGCGGCGGCCTGCTCCTCCTGCTGAACGTCGCCATGGCCACGAACCCGGCGGCCTTCGGGCTCGCGGACGCGACTGCAGCGGTGAGGCTGGCGTTTCCGCTCGTC
>DASSUY010000175.1:0-9455 GCA_035706525.1 Steroidobacteraceae bacterium | reverse complement strand
CAAGACGGCGCCCGGCCTTCGGCTGCTCGAGAAGTACGCCGTCGCCGCGGGCGGCGGCACGAACCACCGCGTCGGGCTCCATGACGCGGTGCTGATCAAGGACAACCACATCGCGGTCGCGGGTTCCATCAGCGCCGCGGTCACGCGCGCCCGCTCGACGCTCGGGCGCAGCTTTCCCATCCAGGTCGAGGTGGACACCCTCGAGCAGATGGAGGAGGCGCTCGAGAACGGCGTCAACTCGCTCCTGCTCGACAACATGAAGCCGGCCGTGCTCCGGCGGGCGGTCGCGCTCTGCGACGGCCGCTGCCACCTCGAGGCGTCCGGCGGCATCACGCTCGCCAACGTCCGGGAAGTCGCCGAGACCGGCGTCGATTCGATCTCGCTCGGCTGGCTGACGCATTCCGCGCGGTCGCTGGACCTCGGCCTGGACATCGACTGAGGGGCTATCCCGCCCGCGCGTTTCCCGTCACTATGCGGCCCGTGGCAGCACCGCGCGTCCGCTCCCTCGTCTTCGTCCTGATCTTCGGCTTCGCCGTCGCCAGCTACCTCCAGCGGCAGGGGCTCGGCATTGCGGCGGGCCGGATGATGCCGGAACTCGGCCTGACCCAGCAGCAGATCGGCTGGATCATGAACGGATTCCTCGTCGTGTACGCCGCCTGCCAGGTGCCCGGCGCGCTCTTCGGGCAGCGATTCGGGGCGCGCCTGACGCTGACGTTGATCGGCATCCTGGCCGTGCTCGCGACCCTGATGACGGCGGCAGCGCCCGCGATCGCGAGCGGGGGCCTCCTCTTCGTGACCCTGCTCGTCTCGCGCTCGCTGCTCGGCGTCGCGCACGGCGGCCTGTACCCGGTCGAGGCCGGCACCGTGCGCCACTGGTATCCGCTCGCGCGCTGGTCCTCGATGCTCGGCCTCATCGTCATGGGACTCTGGACCGGCGCCTCGATCGCCTCGCCCCTCGTCGCCGTGCTGATGGAAGCCTTCGGCTGGCAGGCGGCGCTCGTCCTGACGAGCGTGCCCTCGCTCCTGCTCGTCGTGCTCTGGTGGTTCGTCGCGCGCGACCGGCCGGAGCAGCACCCGCGCGTCGGCGCGGCCGAGCTCGCCGAGCTCGCCGGCAACCCGCCTTACGACGCGGCGGCGCCCCTGACCGTGCGGCGGGTGATGCGCGTGCTCGGCGACCCGCAGATCCTGCTCGTCACGCTCTCCTACCTCGTGATGAATTTCGTCTTCTACCTGGTGACCTTCTGGTGCTTCCTGTACCTCGTGCAGGACCGGAAGCTGTCGGTGCTGGAAAGCGGCTGGCTGGGCGCCCTGCCCTTCGTCGTCGCGGGCATCGCCGCCGCAGCCGGCGGCCGCGTCGCGGACCGCCTGCGCAGCCGCTTCGGCGAGCGGACGGGCGCCCGCATCCTGCCGCTCGTCATGCTGCCGCTGGCGGCGGTCTTCCTGTACCTCACCGTGTCGGTCGAGAGCGCCTACTGGGCGATCGCCGCCCTCTGCCTCGGCTTCGCCTGCGTCGAGTTCAACGAGGGCAACTACTGGGGCGTCGCCATGCGCCTCGCGCCGAACGACTCGATGGCGGCCACGGCCGTGCTCAACATGGGCGGCAACCTCGGGGGCGTGATCGGCACGCCTCTGATCGCGGCGCTGACCGCGACCCAGGGCGGCTGGGGCGTCGTGTTCGCGACCGGCGCCGCGACCTCGATCGTCGCCGCCCTCCTCTGGCTCAGGATCGACGCAGGACGCGGAGAACGCGCATGACCGACTTGCAACCGACGAACCAGCCGCAACGGCCCTTCCTCGACTGGCCCATCGCGACCGAGCCATCCGGCTGGACCGCGAAGGTCGCCCTCCTCGGCATCCGCCACAGCGAACCTTACGGGCACGACGCCTTTCCGAACGACCAGTCGAAGGCGCCGGACGCGATTCGCGCGCGCTCGGAGAGCTTCTGCTACAACCCGGGACACTGGGATTTCGACGTCGGCACCGACCTCGCCTCCAACCTGCCCTCGCACGTGGACATGGGCGACGTCGCCTTCGACGGCGGCGACTACGGCGCCTATGCGGCGGCGATCACCGCACGCGCGCGGCACCTCTGGCGCCAGGGCACGCAGCTCCTCGTCATCGGCGGCGACCACGGCGTCACGATCCCGGTCGTCGATGCGCTCGACGCCGTCGGCGAACCGGTGCACATCCTGCACATCGACGCCCATCTCGACTGGCGCGAGGAAGTCGGCGGCGTGCGCCGCGGCTACTCGAGCCCGCTGCAGTGGGCGAGCAAGGTGAAGGCGGTCTCGGGCATGACGCAGATCGGCCTGCGCGCGATCGGCAGCGCCCGCGCGCGCGAGGTCGAGGCCGCGCGCGCGTACGGATCGCAGCTCTTCAGCGCGGAGCGGATCCACGCGGAAGGCATGGACCCGGTGTTTGCGACCATCCCGAAGGACCGGCCGGTGTACGTCACCATCGACGCCGACGGGCTCGACCCCTCCGAGGCGCCGGCCGTGATGGCGCCGACGCCGGGCGGTATCTACTTCCGCCAGCTGGCGCCGCTCCTGCGCGCGGTCGCGCGGCAGAACCGCATCGTCGGCATGGACATCGTCGAGATCGCGCCGTCCTACGACTTCACGAACGGGCTCACCAGCGTCATCGCCGGGCGGCTGATCCTGAACGTGCTGTCGGCGTCGTGGGGCGCGGGCGGCGCGATGCGGAACTAGGGACCGCCGAGCCAGCCCGGCAGCAGCGGCCCGCCGAGCCAGAGCCACTGCGCGAGCCACGCGGAGATGAGGCTGATGCAGATCGTGAGCGGCACGCCGATGCGGAAGAAGTCCCCGAACGTGTACTGGCCCGGGTTCAGGATGAGCAGGTTGCCGTGGTGGCCGATCGGCGTCAGGAAGGCCGTCACGGCGCCGAGCGCCGTGCAGACGATGAAGGGCTGCGGCGGCAGCCCGAGCGCGAGGGCGAGCGCGAGCGAGATGGGGCCGAGCAGCACGGTCGTCGCCGCGTCGGAGAGGATCTGGGTGACGAGCGCCGCGCCCCAGTAGAGCGCGACCATCACGCCGAAGGGGCTCCAGCCCGCCGTCAGCGACTGCAGCTGGTCGGCGAGGAAGGCGGCGGTCCCCGTCTTCTCCATGCCGAGGCCGAGCGGGATCACCCCCGCGATCATCACGTAGATGCGCACGTCGATCTCGCGATAGGCGTGGTCGACGCTGACGCAGCCCGTGAGGATGAGGCCCACCGCGCCGCCGAGGAAGGCCATCTGCGCGGGCACGATGCCGGAAGCGGCCGCGGCGACGGCGAGGATGATGATGAGGACGGCGCGCAGCGCGTGCTGCCGGCGCCGCGGGCGGCCGGAAAACGGCACCATCATCAGGAATCCCGGGTGCGAGGCGAGCTTCGAGAAATGGTCGGGCGTCCCCCGCAGCACCAGCAGGTCGCCTTCGCGCAGCTGCACCTGCGACAGCCGGTCGCGGATCCAGGCCTGGCGGCGCCACATGCCGACGACGATCACGCCGAACGACTTCAGGAAGTCGACCGCCGCGATCGTCTCGCCGATGAAGGGCGAGTGCGGTGCCACCACGACCTGCACGAGCTGGGGCGAATCGTCGAACTCCCCCTCGCTCATCTCGCCGTACTTGTGGACGGCATGCAGCGCGAGACCCGGCTCACTCTCGACGGAGACCATCTCGTCGGGGGTCGCGCTGACGAACAGCACGTCGCCCTCCCGCAGCACCGAGCCCCGGTTCCTGTTGTGCTGCGGCACGCCGTCCCGCAGCCACTCGACGACCTCGAGGCGGGTGTCGTAGTAGCGGTTGAAGTCCGCCATCGGCTGGCCGATCCAGCGCGACTTCCGCTCGACGATCAGTTCCGTGTAGTAGCGGTCGAGCCTCAAATAGTCCGCCTCGTCCGCCCTCGCCTTCTTCTTCGGCAGGATCCAGCGGTTCAGCGACATGTAGATGATCGCGAGGGCGACCAGCGCGACGCCGATCGGCGTGATACCGAAGATGCCGAGCGTCTCCTGCTTGCCGGTCAGCAGCAGGTGGTTCATCAGCAGGAAGGCCGGCGCGCTGAAGATCGTGAGCGTGGTGCCGAGCGAGGCCGCGAGCGACATCGGCATCAGGAGGCGCGATGGCGAGAGGTTCTGCACGCGCGCGAGGCGCATCATGATCGGCAGCATCATCGCCGTGATCATGAGGTGGTGCGAGAACGCGGCGAGGGCCGCGACCGCCGGCATCACCACGAGGATCGCGCGCCACTCGCGCGCGCCGGCGGCGCGCGCGATGCCCGCGCCGATGCGCTCGGTGAGGCCGGTCTCGGTGAGCGCGGCGGAGATCACGAAGACCGAGGCGACGATGATGGCGGGCTCGCTCGAGAAGCCCGAAAGTGCCTCGCCCGCAGTCAGGATGCCGGTCGCGGCGAGCGCGAGCGTCGTCAGCATCGCGGCGACGTCGATGCGGACTTTCTCGCTGATGAACATCACCAGCGTGACGACGACGATCAGGACGAAGATGATCTGCTGGGGGGTCATGGCGCCTCGTGCCGGGATTTTACCGGGGCGGGCGCAACCGTGTACGATTCTCCGCGATGAGGCCGCTCCTTGCCGCGTTCGGGACCGTCGTGATCACCGCGTGCGCGGCGCAGCCGCCCGCGCCGTCGCCCGCAGCGACGCAGGCGAGCCCGGAACCCGCCGGACGCGCGCCCTTCTCCTCCACCTACGAGGCGCCCGCGGGCCCCGCGACGCTGATCCGGAACGCCACCGTCCTCACGGGCACCGGCGAGCGCATCGAGGGCGGCGACGTGCTGCTCGAGAACGGCGTGGTGAAGGCGCTCGGCAGGGCGCTGGAGTCGCCGGCCGGCGCCGTCGTCATCGACGCGACCGGCCGCTGGGTGACGCCGGGCCTGATCGACGTGCATTCCCACCTGGGCGTGTACGCGAGTCCCGGGGTGAACGCCACGAGCGACGGCAACGAGGCGACCGACCCGGTCACCGCGAACGTCTGGGCCGAGCACAGCGTCTGGCCGCAGGACCCCGGCTTCGAGACCGCGCTGCGCGGCGGCATCACGTCGATGCAGGTGCTGCCGGGGTCGGCGAACCTGATCGGCGGCCGCGGCGTCACGCTCAAGAACGTGCCGGCGACGACCTACCAGGCGATGAAGTTCCCGGGCGCGCCGCAGGGCCTCAAGATGGCCTGCGGCGAGAACCCGAAGCGCGTCTACGGCGACGACGACAAGTTTCCGTCCACCCGCATGGGCAACGTCGCCGGCTACCGCCAGGCCTTCGCCGACGCGAAGGACTACATCGAGGAGTGGAAGGAGTACGACGCCGAGCTCGCGAAGTACGAGAAGGACAAGGAGAAGGGCGACGACGACGCGACGCCGCCGAAGCCGCCGAAGCGCGACCTCGGCCTCGAGACCCTGGCGGAAGTCCTGCGCGGGCACATCCTCGTGCACAACCACTGCTACCGCGCGGACGAGATGGCGACGATGCTCGATATCGCGAAGGAGTTCGGCTACAAGGTGACGGCCTTCCACCACGCCGTCGAGGCCTACAAGCTCGCAGACCGCCTCGCCGAGGAAGGCGTCTGCGCCGCGATGTGGGCCGACTGGTGGGGCTTCAAGATGGAGGCCTACGACGGCGTCCAGGAGAACATCGCGATCGTGGACCACCCGGAGAAGGGCTGCGCGATCGTGCACTCGGATTCCGAGGAAGGCATCCAGCGCCTGAACCAGGAGGCGGCGAAGGCGATCGCGCGCGGCCGGCGCGTCGGCTTCGAGATCGCGCCCGAGCACGCGATCCGCTGGCTCACCGCGAACCCGGCGAAGGCGCTCGGCATCCTCGACCGCACCGGCACGCTCGAGCCCGGCAAGATGGCGGACGTCGTCGTCTGGAACGGCACGCCCTTCTCCGTCTACGCGCACGCCGACCAGGTGTTCATCGACGGCGTGCTGCGCTTCGACCGCTCGAAGCCCGCCCCGCCCCGGTCGGACTTCCTGCAATGAAGGCACGCTGCCTCATGGTGCTGCTCGTCGCGCTGGCCACCGGGCCGGCCGGCGCGCAGTCGCTCTTCATCCACGGCGCGCGCGTGCACACCGCGGGCAGCGCCGGCACGCTCGGGAACGCGGACATCGTCGTCGAGGACGGCCGCATTGCGGCGGTCGGCCCCGGGCTCGCGGCGCCGCCGGGCGCGACCGTCGTGGAGGCGAACGGCCGGCCGGTGACCCCCGGCTTCTTCGGCGGCCTGACGCAGGTGGGCCTCGAGGAAGTGAGCCAGGAAGAGGACACGGTCGACTCGGAGCTGAGCTTCAAGGCGCCCGCCTGGCAGCACATGTGGCGCCCCGAGTTCGACGTGACGAACGCCTTCAACGCGCGCTCGATCGTCCTGCCCGTCGCGCGCATCGAGGGCATCACCTGGGCGATGCTCGCGCCGGAGCCGGACGACAGCCTCGTCGCGGGACAGGGCTCGGCGGTCACGCTCGACGGGCGCTTCGACGCCGCCTTCGACGGCAGCCGCTCCCTGTTCGTGAACTGGGGCAGCGCCGCGCACGGCGCCTCCGGCGGCAGCCGCGCTGCGCAGACGATGCTCTTCGACCAGGCGATCCGCGAGTCGAAGGAAACGGGCGCCGTCGGCCCGGCCGCCCTCCTCCTGCCGGAAGGCCGCGCGGTGCTCAGACGCTACCTCGGCGGCGGCCGCGTCGTGTTCTTCGTCGAGCGCGCCGCGGACATCCGACAGGTCGTGCGCTACGCGAAGTCACACGGCATGAAGCCCGTCATCGCGGGCGGCGCCGAAGCCTGGATCGTCGCGCGCGAGCTCGCCGAGGCCGACGTCCCGGTCATCCTGAACGCGCTCGAGGACCTGCCCCAGGACTTCGACCGCCTGGGATCGCGGCTCGACAACGCGAAGCTCCTGCACGAGGCGGGCGTCCGCATCGCGTTCACCTGGGACGAGAGCCACAACGTCCGCAAGAACCGCCAGCTCGCCGGCAACGCCGTCGCGAACGGGCTGCCCTGGGAAGCCGGGCTCGCGGCGATGACCGCCTCGCCCGCCGCCATCTTCGGCATCGGCGCCGACCACGGCCGCATCGAGGAGGGCCAGTCGGCGGACCTCGTGCTGTGGAGCGGCGACCCGCTCGAAGTCACCTCGATCGCCGACCAGGTCTGGATCGCGGGGGCGCCGGTCCCGATGCGCTCCCGCCAGACGGCGCTGCGCGACAAGTACGTCGAGCGGGTGAAAGCCGGCACCGCGAGGTGACGTGGCCGCGCTGACGATCCTGCACAACCCGCGCTGCAGCAAGAGCCGCGAGGCACTCGCGCTCCTCGAGTCCCGCGGGATCGCGCCGCGGATCGTCGAGTACCTCAAGGATCCCCCGAGCGCCCCCGAGCTCGCGGCCATCGTGAAGAAGCTCGGCATCGCGCCCGAGGCGCTCGTGCGCAAGGGCGAGGACGTCTACAAGTCGAAGTATGCGGGTCGGCGACTCAGCGACGCCGAATGGATCGCCGCGATGGTCGCGGACCCGATCCTGATCGAGCGGCCGATCGTCATCGCGGGTCCGAAGGCCGTGATCGGGCGGCCACCCGCGCGCGTGCTGGAGCTGGTCGACGCCTGAGGCCGGATGCCGCCGCCCTCCTCTGCGCCACAGCTCTCCCGCGGGATTTCCGGCGTTTTCCGCTACAGCCGCCACGCGATCCAGCTCGTCTGGTCCACGAACCGCGCCCTCAGCATCGCGCTCGCGCTCCTGACTCTCGCGGGCGGACTGCTGCCGGCCGCCGTCGCCTGGGCCGGCGCCCTGATCGTGGACGCGGTCGTCGCGGCCATCCGCGCGGGGCCGGCGGAGCACGACGCCGCGCTTCGCCACGCCCTCGCCCTCGTTGGCCTCGAGGGACTGCTCGTCGCCGCGCTCGCGGGCGTGCAGCGGGGCGTCTCGCACTGCCAGTCGCTCTTCCGCGCGCAGCTCGGGCAGCGCGTGAACGCGATGATCCTCGAGAAGGCGCTGACGCTCGAGCTAGCCCACTTCGAGGACTCCGAGTTCTACGACAAGCTGACGCGCGCGCGGCGCGAGGCCTCGAGCCGCCCGCTGTCGCTCGTCATGCGGACGTTCGGCCTCGCGCAGAACGCGGTGTCGCTCGTGAGCTACGGGACGCTGCTCGCGCATTTCTCGCCCTGGGCGGTCGCCGTGCTCGTGCTCGCGGGCCTCCCGTCCTTCGTCGCGGAGGCGCGCTTCTCGGGCGCGGCGTTCCGGCTCTTCCTCTGGCGCTCGCCGGAGACGCGCATGCAGCACTACCTGGAGACCGTGCTCGCGCGCGAGGACCACGCGAAGGAGGTCAAGCTCTTCGGCGTCGGGCCGCTCTTCCTCGGCCGCTACCGCGACATCTTCCGGACGCTGTACCGCGAGGACCGCGCGCTGGCCGTGCGTCGCGACACCTGGGGCTTCCTGCTCGGGCTCGTCTCGACGGCGACGCTCTACGGCGCCTACGCCTGGGTCGCGGTCGCGACCATCGCCGGACGGATCACGCTCGGCCAGATGACAATGTACGTGATGCTGTTCCGCCAGGGGCAGGCTGCGGTGTCGGCGAGCCTCGCCGCGATCGGCGGCATGTACGAGGACAACCTCTACCTCGCGACGCTCTACGACTACCTCGACACTCCGGTCGACCCGCCCCGCGGCGGCGCGACGAGCGGGCCGAGGCCGCGCGACGGCATCCGCTTCGAGCACGTGAGCTTCGGCTACCCGGGCGCCGAGCAGCCCGTGCTGACGGACGTGAGCCTCCACGTCCCGGCCGGAAGCTCGCTCGCGCTCGTCGGCGAGAACGGATCCGGCAAGACGACGCTGATCAAGCTGCTGACCCGCCTCTACCGCCCGACGAGCGGGCGCATCACGCTCGACGGGCTCGACCTCGCGGACTGGGACGAGGCGGCCCTGCGCCGGCGGATCGGCGTCATCTTCCAGGACTTCGTGCGCTACCAGCTGATCGTCGGGGAGAACATCGGCGCGGGCGACGTCCGCTACATCGACGACGAGGCGCGCTGGCGCGAGGCCGCGGAGAAAGGCATGGCGGCGCCCATCATCGAGGAGCTGCCGGAGAAGTACCGGACGCAGATCGGCAAGTGGTTCAACCAGGGGCGCGACCTCTCGGGCGGCGAATGGCAGAAGGTCGCGCTGTCCCGCGCCTTCATGCGCGCCGATGCCGACATCCTCGTGCTCGACGAGCCGACGGCCGCCATGGACGCGGCCGCCGAGGCGACCGTCTTCGACCATTTCCGCGGGCTCACGAAGGGCAAGATCGCGATCCTGATCTCACACCGGTTCTCGACCGTGCGCATGGCCGACCAGATCGTCGTGCTGCAGGAGGGCCGCATCACGGAGCGCGGGACCCACGAGGAGCTCGTCCGGGCCAACGGTGCGTACGCGCGCCTGTTCGAGCTGCAGGCGCGGGGGTATAAATAAGGGACAAAAAGGGGACGCTC
>DASSUY010000174.1:0-13635 GCA_035706525.1 Steroidobacteraceae bacterium | reverse complement strand
TCGACGACCGCGATGGGCGAGTCCTTCGAGACGCGGTCGCCCTTCTTCACGAGCACTTCGGCGACGCGGCCGGCTGCGGTCGACGGCACGTCCATCGTCGCCTTGTCGGTCTCGAGCGTGATGAGCGGCGCCTCGAGCGCGACGGTGTCGCCCGCCTTCACGAGGACCTCGATGACCTCGACGTCGTGGAAGTCGCCGATGTCCGGCACCGCGACCGTGGTTCTCGCGGCCACCGTCACACCACCCGCGGGTCGGGCTTGGCCGGGTCGATACCGAATTTCTTCATCGCGAGCGTGACGCTCGCGCGGTCGATGCGGCCGTCGTCGGCGAGCGCCTTGAGCGCCGCGACGACGATCCAGTGCCGGTCGACCTCGAAGTGGCTGCGCAGCGCCTCGCGCGAGTCGCTGCGGCCGTAGCCGTCCGTGCCGAGCGCGACGTAGCGGCCCGGCACCCACTGGCGGATCTGGTCGGCGACCGTCTTCATGTAATCGGTGGCGGCGATGAACGGCCCCTGGCGGCTGCCGAGGCATTCCCGCACCCAAGGCGTGCGCGGCTTGTCCGCGGGATTCAGCATCGCCTCGCGCTCGGCGGCGAGCGCATCCCGCCGGAGCTCCGAGAAGCTCGTGACGCTCATGACGTCCGCGGGCACGCCGAACTCCGACTCGAGGATCGCGGCCGCGGCCAGCACCTCGCGCAGGATGGTGCCGGAGCCAAGCAGCGTCGCGCGCACGGCGCCGCGGCCGCCGATGTGCAGCAGGTACATCCCGCGCAGGATCCCCTGCTCGACGCCCTTCGGCATCGCGGGGTGCGCGTAGTTCTCGTTCATCGCGGTGATGTAGTAGAAGACGCGCTCGCGCTCAGCGTACATGCGACGGAGGCCGTCCTGCATGATCACCGCGAGCTCGTACGCGTAGCACGGGTCGTAGGCGACGCAGTTCGGGATCGTCGAGGCGAGCAGGTGGCTGTGGCCGTCCTGGTGCTGCAGCCCCTCGCCAGCGAGCGTCGTGCGCCCGGCGGTTCCGCCGATCAGGAACCCGCGCACCTGCATGTCGCCGGCGGCCCAGGCGAAGTCGCCGACGCGCTGGAAGCCGAACATCGAGTAATAGATGTACATCGGGATCATGTTGATCCCGTGGTTCGCGTAGGCCGTGCCCGCGGCCATCCACGAGCAGAACGCGCCGGCCTCGTTGATGCCCTCCTCGAGGATCTGCCCCTTGCGGTCCTCCTTGTAGAACATCAGCTGGTCGGCGTCCTGCGGCGTGTAGAGCTGGCCGACCGAGGAGTAGATGCCGACCTGGCGGAACAGGCCTTCCATGCCGAAGGTACGCGCCTCGTCCGGGACGATCGGCACGATGTGCGGGCCGATGTTCTTGTCCTTCAGCAGCTGCGTCAGGATGCGGACGAAGGCCATGGTCGTCGAGATCTCGCGGCCCTCGGTGCCGTCGAGCAGCGACTTGAAGGCCTCGAGCGGCGGGACGGCGAGCGGCGGCGCGGCATCGCGCCGGACCGGCAGCGAGCCCCCGAGCGCCTTGCGCCGCTCCTTGAGGTAGCGCATCTCGGGGCTGTCGTCGGCGGGCCGGAAGAACGGCAGCCGCCCGATCTCCTCGTCGCTGATCGGGATGTTGAAGCGGTCGCGGAAGGCCTTCAGAGCCGCGTCGTCCATCTTCTTCTGCTGGTGCGTGACGTTCAGCGCCTCGCCCGCCTTGCCCATCCCGTAACCCTTGACCGTCTTCGCGAGGATCACGGTCGGGCGGCCCTTGTGCGCGACCGCCGCCGCATAGGCGTTCCAGACCTTCTGCGCGTCGTGACCGCCGCGGTTCAGGAGCGCGATCTCCTCGTCCGACATGTTGGCTACGAGCTCGAGCGTCTCCGGGTACTTGCCGAAGAAATGCTCGCGCGTGTACGCGCCGCCCTTCGCCTTGAAGCTCTGGTACTCGCCGCCGACGCACTCCTCCATGCGCTTGCGGAGCATCCCGGAGGTGTCGCGCGCGAGCAGTGGCTCCCAGCGATAGCCCCAGATCACCTTGATCACGTTCCAGCCGGCGCCGAGGAACGCGGACTCCAGCTCCTGGATGACCTTGCCGTTGCCGCGCACCGGCCCGTCGAGGCGCTGCAAATTGCAGTTGATGACGAAGACGAGGTTGTCGAGCTTCTCCCGCACCGGCATCGTGAGCGCGCCCATCGATTCCGGCTCGTCCATCTCCCCGTCGCCGAGGAAGCACCAGACCTTCTGGTCGGAGGGCTCGACGAGCCCGCGATGCTCGAGGTATCGGATGAAGCGCGCCTGCATGATCGCCTGCAGCGGCCCGAGCCCCATGGACACCGTCGGGAACTGCCAGAAGTCCGGCATGAGCCAGGGGTGCGGATAGGACGAGAGGCCCTTGCCGCCGGCTTCCTGGCGGAAGTTGCGCAGCTGCTCCTCCGTCAGCCGCCCCTCGAGCCAGGCCCGCCCGTAGATGCCGGGGCTCGCGTGGCCCTGGAAGAACACCAGGTCGCCGCGGTGGCGCTCGCTGGGCGCGCGCCAGAAATGGTTGAAGCCGACCTCGTAGAGCGTCGCGGAAGAGGCGTAGGTCGCGATGTGGCCGCCGTACTCCGTGCTGATGCGGTTGGCGTGCACGACCATCGCGACCGCGTTCCAGCGGATCAGCGCCTCGATGCGGCGCTCGATCGCGCGGTCGCCCGGATACGGCTTCTCGCGCGAGACGTGGATCGTGTTGAGGTAGGCGGTGTTCGCCTTGAACGGCAGCCAGGCGCCGGAACGGCGCGCGTGGTCGATCAGGCGGTCGAGCAGGAAATGCGCCCGCACCGGCCCGTGCGCCTTAAGCACCGAGTCGATGGACTCGAGCCATTCGCGCGTTTCGAGGGGGTCGATGTCGTCGGTCTCGGGGCCGTCAGCCATCGTGTTTTCCCGAATCCTTGCGCACGCCGTCGGCCGGCCCGATATGATCCTGTTTGCGGCGCCCGCGGGTCAAGGTTGAACCGAGTCTTGCCGAGCCTGGATTCCACATTGACGCTCTCGCGGCCGGACGACTGGCACCTGCACCTGCGGGACGGTCCGGAACTCGCATCCGTCCTGCCGTACACGGCGCGGGTTTTTGCGCGCGCCGTCGTGATGCCGAACCTGAAGCCGCCGGTCACGACGGTAGAACTGGCCTCGCGTTACCGAGACCGGATCCGCGCCGCGCTGCCGGCGGGCAGCGATTTCGAGCCGTTGATGACGCTCTACCTGACGGATGCGACGCCGGCCGCGGAAATCGACCGCGCGGCGAAGTCCGGCTTCGTCGTCGGCGCGAAGGTCTATCCCGCCGGCGCGACCACGCACTCCGACGCTGGCGTGACATCGCTCGCGCGCTGCGCGGCCGCCCTCGTCCGCCTCGAGGAGCTCGACCTCGTGCTGCAGGTGCACGGGGAAGCGACCGGCGATGACGTGGACCCGTACGACCGGGAGTCCGTCTACATCGAGCGCGAACTCGCGCCGCTCGCCCGCCGCCATCCGCGGCTGCGCATCGTCTTCGAGCACGTGACGACCCGCGCGGGCGTCGAGTTCGTCCGCGCGGGCGAAGGGCGCCTGGCCGCGACGATCACGCCGCAGCACCTCCTGTACAACCGCGGCGCGATGTTCCGCGGCGGCCTGCGTCCCCACTTGTATTGCCTGCCGCTCCTCAAGCGCGAGCGGGACCGCGAGGCCCTGGTCGAGGCGGCGACTTCCGGCGACGCGCGTTTCTTCCTCGGCACGGACAGCGCGCCGCACGCGAAGGGCGCGAAGGAAGCCGCCTGCGGCTGCGCCGGCGTGTTCTCGGCGCCCGCGGCGATCGAGCTCTACGCGCGCGCCTTCGCGGAGGCCGGCCGGCTCGACCGCCTCGAAGGATTCGCGAGCCTGCACGGCGCCGATTTCTACGGCCGGCCGCGGAACGGCGGGAAGATCGTCCTCGAGCATCGCGAATGGACCATACCGGCCAGCCTCCCCTTCGGGCTGTCGGAGATCGTCCCGATGTGCGCCGGCGAGCGGCTCGCCTGGCGGGTGGCGGGAGCGCGGCCGTGAGCGCGGCGATGCCCGCGATGCGGGACCGGTTCCGCGGCTTCCTGCCGGTCGTCGTGGACGTCGAGACCGGCGGGTTCAACGCGGCGACCGATGCGCTGCTCGAGATCGCCGCCGTGCTGATCCGCATCGACGGCGAGGGCCGGCTCGTGCGCGGCGCGACGTTCCGCGAGCACGTGCGGCCCTTCGAGGGCGGGCGGCTCGATCCCGCCTCGCTCGCCGTCAACGGGATCGACCCGTTCCATCCGCTGCGCATCGCCTCCACCGAGGGCGACGCGCTGGGCGCGATCTGCGGCGAAGTGCGCCGCGCGGTGCGGGAGGAACAGTGCACGCGCGCGATCCTGGTCGGCCACAACGCGTCCTTCGACCTCGCGTTCCTGAACGCGGCGGTCGCGCGCGTCGGCATCCGCCGCAACCCCTTCCACCCGTTTTCCTGCTTCGACACGGCGACGCTCGCCGGCGTCGCCTACGGGCAGACGGTGCTGTCGCGCGCCGCGCAGGCCGCGGGGCTCGACTGGGATTCCGGGGAGGCGCATTCGGCGTCCTACGACGCGGAGCGGACGGCCGACCTCTTCTGCGTCGTCTGCAACCAGTTCCGGCCGATCTACGAGGCGGGCCTCGCCCGGCTCGCCGCGACGCCGCCCGACCCCGGGCCGGTCAACCCGCAGCTCGAGCCGGCGCCGGAGTAGAAAAGGGGACGCTCACCTTTTCCTGGGCGAACTTGGAGAGGGCGATGCCGGGGCCGAAGAGGAAAAGGTGAGCGTCCCCTTTTAGAGGGCGCCGGCCTCTTCCAGCAGCGTCTTCAGCTCGCCCGAGCGGTACATCTCGGTCACGATGTCGCAGCCGCCGATCAGCTCGCCCTTGACGTAGAGCTGCGGGTAGGTCGGCCAGCTCGAATAGGCCTTCAACGCTTCGCGCAGCTCCGGCTCCTCGAAGATGTTCACGTGGCGGTATTTCGCCTTGAGGGCGCGCAGCGCGCCGGCCGTCTGGGCCGAGAAGCCGCACTGCGGAAAATCCGGCGTGCCCTTCATGAACAGCACCACGGGCGCCGCGCCGATCTGCTCGCGGATCTTCCGCGTCATCGCCTCGTCGATCATCGTCCTTGCTCCTTGTCCGTGGCGGTTCGCCGCGCCTCCGCGCGCGCGATCGTCGCCCATTGTTCCGCCGCGCTCATCCGCGGCCAGCCCGCGATCTCGGCGAGGCTCCGGTAACAGCCGCGGCAGACGTCGTGCTCGTCCAGCGTGCAGATGTTGAGACACGGGGAGCTGGGGGGGCGTTCGTCCATGACCGGGGCGGGCCTAAGCGTTTGAATTATGGGGTTCGCTGGCCTATTCTTCAACGATCCCAGGGGGAGGCAACAACATGAATCCGCTCTTGAGCGTCAGGGGTTCTCTCATCACGGGCTTCGTCATCGCGATCCTCTTCGCGGTGCTCGGCATCAACAACGGCGCGAACTTCCACGAGCTCGGCCTCGCGCGCTGGCTGCACATCATCGCCGGCATCACCTGGATCGGCCTGCTCTACTACTTCAACGCCGTCCAGGTCCCCGCGCTCGCGGCGGCGGCCGCCGACAAGGGCGGCCCGGGCGGCGCCGGCGTAACCAAGTACGTCGCCCCGCTCGCACTCCGGTGGTTCCGCTGGTCGGCGGTAGTCACCTGGGTGACAGGCTTCTGGTACCTCGCCCGCGCGGGCGCGCTCGGCGCCTTCGCGCTCGGCATGGCGGGGCCTGAGTTCAACGCCTACCAGTTCGTGATCGGCACGGGCGCCTGGCTCGGCACGATCATGCTGTTCAACGTCTGGGTCTTCATCTGGCCGAACCAGAAGAAGATCCTCGGCATCGTGCCGGCGACGGACGAACAGAAGACATCGGCCCGGAAGACCGCGCTGTATGCCTCGCGCATCAATTACGTGCTCTCGATCCCGATGCTCATGTGCATGGCGGGCGCCATGCACGGCCTGCCGTTCTGATGGAGGACCCCCGTACGTGAAACACGCCGTCACCCTCGCATTCGCCGCCGCGCTCGTCGTTTCGGCCTGCGCCCAGCAGAAGAAGCCGACCTTCGACCCGGCGCGGCTCTCCGCCCACGTCAAGGCCCTTTCGGCGGATGAATTCGAGGGGCGCGCCCCGGACTCGCCGGGCGAGGCGAAGACGGTCGAATACCTCACGCGGGCATTCCAGGAAGCCGGGCTCCTGCCCGGCGGCGACCTGAAGGACGGCCAGCGCGCCTGGACGCAGGCCGTCCCGCTCGGGCGGTTCGAGATCACCGGCCCGGTGAAGCTCGCGGCCACCGTCGGCGGCAAGACCCTCGACTGGACGCAGGGCGAGCAGATCTCCGTCCGCGCCGCAATGAACGGTGCGACGGCGGTCAAGATCGACAAGGCCCCGCTCGTCTTCGTCGGCTACGGCGTGAGCGCGCCGGAGCGCAACTGGGACGACTACAAGGGCGTCGACCTCAAGGGCAAGATCGGCGTCGTGCTCGTCAACGACCCGGACTTCGAGACGGGCCAGGGCGACTTCGGCGGCAAGGCGATGACCTACTACGGCCGCTGGACCTACAAGTACGAGGAAGCCGCGCGCCGTGGCGCCCTCGGCATGCTGGTCGTGCACGAGACCGCGCCTGCGGCCTACGGCTGGGACACCGTGAAGAATTCCAACACCCACACGATGTTCGACATCGTCCGCACGAACCCGGCCGCGGACCACACGCTCGTCGAGGGCTGGATCCAGCGCGACGTCACCGCCGACCTCTTCCGCCGCGCCGGGCTCGACTTCGACGCGCTGAAACAGCAGGCGCAGACGCGGGACTTCAAGCCCGTCGAGCTGAAAGGCGCCGGGTTCTCCGCCGACTACGCCGTGTCTTCGCAGGTGATCACCTCGCACAACGTCGTCGGCCGCCTCGAAGGTGCGAGCCGCCCCGACGACACCGTCATCTACACCGCCCACTGGGACCACCTCGGGATCGTCGCCCCCGATGCGTCGGGCGACACGATCAACAACGGCGCCGTCGACAACGCGACTGGCACGGCCGCGCTGATCGAGATGGCGCGGGCCTTCGCGCAGGGCAAGCGCCCGGAGCGCTCGGTCGTCTTCCTCGCCGTCACGGCGGAGGAACGGGGCCTGCTCGGCTCCGAGTACTACGCCGCGAACCCCCTCTACCCGCTCGCGAAGACCGTCGGGGTCCTCAACATGGACGCGCTGAGCCCCTGGGGCCCGACCCGGGACTTCTCGATGGCCGGCAGCGCGAAGCTCGAGCTGCTCGACCGGATGGTCGCCGACGCCAAGGACTGGGACCGGCACTTCTCGCCGGATCCGAAGCCGGAGGCCGGGTCCTTCTTCCGCTCCGACCACTTTCCGTTCGCCAAGCGGGGCGTGCCGGCGATTTCCTTCGATTCCGGCGAGGACTGGGTCGACGGCGGGGTCGCCGCGGGCAAGGCGGCGGCCGAGGACTACCTCGAGCATCGCTATCACCAGCCCGGCGACGAGTTTGATGCGGCCTGGCCCTTCACGGGCATGCAGCGGGACCTCGAGCTGCTCCACAAGGTGGGCAGCGACCTCGCGAACTCGACGGACTGGCCCGACTGGGCGCCGGACTCCGAGTTCCGCGCCGCGCGCGACGCTACCGCGGCGGAGCGCCAGTGACCACGCTCAATCGCCGCGACTTCCTCGGCGGCACCCTCGCGGCGGGCGCCGCGGGCGCGGCCTGGCTCGCCAGCGTTCGCGCCGAGGGCGCTTCGCTCGATGCGATCTACCGCGAGATCGAGCGCCGCCACGCGGAATCCATCGAGCGCCTGCAGGCCTGGATCCGCCAGCCCGCGATCGCCGCCGAGAACAAGGGCGTCGAGGACGGCTGCCGGCTGATGATGGAGATGCTTCGCGAAGCCGGCTTCCAGAGCGCCGAGCGCATCCCGACGGACGGCCACCCCGCCGTCCTCGCGAAGCTCGACGCGCGCGCGAAGCGCACGATCGGCATGTACTTCATGTACGACGTGAAGCAGGCCGATCCCGCCGAGTGGAGCTCCCCGCCCTGGGACGCGAAGGTCGTCGACATGCCCGGCCTCGGCCGAGCAGTCATGGGCCGCGGCGCCGTCAACCAGAAAGGCCCGCAGGCCGCGTTCCTCGCGGCGCTGCACGCGATCCACGGCGTGGGGCGGAAGCTTCCCGTCAACCTCGTGCTCGTCGCCGAGGGCGAGGAGGAAATCGGATCGCCGCACTTCCCGCAGGTCGTCCACACGCCCGTCGTTCGCGAGGCCCTCTCCAAGTGCGAGGGCGTCTTCATGCCGGAAGCGGCGCAGGGCCGCGACGGCGCGGTCATGATCTCGCTCGGCGCCAAGGGCGTCGTCGAACTCGAGCTCGTCGCGAGCGGCGAGAAATGGGGACGCGGGCCGACGAAGGACGTGCATTCCAGCAACCGCGCCCGCGTCGACAGCCCGGCCTGGCACCTCGTGCAGGCAATGAACACGCTGGTCGATGCCCAGGGTGACCCGGCGATCGAAGGCTACCTCGACGCCGTGCGCCCGCTCTCGGCCGCCGAAAGCGCGATGCTCGACGACGCGGCGAAGCGCCTCAGCGAAGAGACCGCCAAGCAGGGGCTCGGCGTGACGAAATGGGCGCGGGACGCGAGCTGGCGGCAGGCGCTCGAGGACCTCGCGCACCGGCCGACCGTCAACATCGAGGGCCTCGTCGGCGGCTACACCGGACCCGGCGGCAAGACGATCCTGCCGCACCGCGCGACCGCGAAGCTGGACCTCCGGCTCGTGCCCGACATGACGCGCGACGGCGCGGTCGAGAAGCTGAAGGCCCACCTCGCGAAGCGCGGCTTCGGCGACGTCGAGGTGAACGTGAGCGGCGGCTACGACCCGACGACCACGTCGCCGGACGCGCGCCTCGTGCGTGCGGCCCGCGAGGTCTACAAGAACTCCGGCATCGACCCGATCCTCTGGCCGCGCCGCGGCGGCTCCTGGCCCGGCTACGTGTTCACGGGCGCGCCCCTCTCGCTGCCGGCCGGGCACTTCGGCCTCGGCCACGGCCAGGGCGCGCACGCGCCGAACGAGTACTTCCTCGTGGAATCCAGCGACCCGAAGATCGCCGGCATCGACGGCGCGGTGAAGTCCTACGTCGACTACCTGTTCGCCCTCGCCTGATCCCCGCGCCGTTGCGGTGCAGTCCCTGACGCTGCATCCCATCGGCGTGATGCGCACCCTCCACGCGACCAAGGTCGACGCGCCGCGCCAGCCCGCTGCCGCGAAAGGCGTGCCGGGCGTCATCCACCTCCGGGCGGACCTGAACCTGGCGCACGCGATCCAGGACCTCGCCGGCTGGGAGCGGATCTGGGTCATCTTCTGGTTCGACCGCAACGCCGGCTGGCGGCCCAAGGTCCTGCCGCCCCGGAGCACCCGCGGGCGCAAGGGCGTGCTCGCGACGCGCGCGCCGCACCGACCGAACCCGATCGGCCTGTCCGCGCTCCGGCTCGTGCGCATCGAGGGCCTCGCGCTGCACGTGCTCGACGTGGACCTGCTCGACGGCACCCCGGTCCTCGACATCAAGCCCTACGTTCCTTACACGGACGCATTCCCGGAATCCGCCAGCGGCTGGCTCGTGGGCGACGCCGCCGATCCGCGCCCGCCATGGCGCGTCGAATTCACGCCCGAGTCGGAGGCGCAGCTCGCCTGGCTCGCGTCCCGCCTGGCGCTGCCGCTGCGTGAGCGCATCGTCGCGACGCTGTCGCTGGGCCCGCAGCCGCACCCCTACCGGCGCATCCGGCGCGGCACGGACGGAAACCTGCAGCTCGCCGTGAAGGACTGGCGCGTCGAGTTCTCCGTGGACGACAGCCGGGTAACCGTGCTGCGGCTGTCGTCCGGTTATGGCGCGTCGAAAAGGAAGGAGTCCCGGGTCGTGCCGTCGAGCACGCTGACGTTGCATCGCGCGTTCGCCCAGCATTTTGGTGCCCCGGGGTGAAAGGCCTGTGCCCAGCCGCATCGCATGCGTCGGCACCGCGGACAGCAGCCGGAAAGCCGCGTAAGCCGCGTCGGGGTTCAGGGGCATGACGTGCTGGAACGACCAGGCGAACGCGACGATCGCGACGGCGGCGCGGTGCCGCGGACCGGCAGCCACGTGCCCGCTGCATCGTAGTGCCGCCAAGGGTCGCCGGTCACTTCCCGCAGCTCGCGCGCTCCTCGATCGGCGGGTGCGTCGACAGGTACGGGACGTCAGAGTCCGATTTCTGCATCCGGCACAGCATCGTGTCGAAAGCCGACACCGGCGCGCCCTGCGCCGCAAGCCAGGCGCGCGAATACGCGTCGGCCTCGCGCTCGAAGTCGCGCGAGTGCTTTGCCTGCACCAGCAGCACCGGCACCGCCGCGACCATGGAAGAAGCCGTTCCGACGTCGCCCAGCACGGCCAGGGCGAGTGCGGCGACGCCGGCGTCCTGGAGCAGGATGCGCAGCGCATGCCGTTGCCGGACGTGCCCCACTTCGTGGGCCAGGACGGCGTCGATCTCGGCATCGCTGTGCGCGAGCATCACGAGCTCGTCGGTGACGACGATGATCCCGGACGGGAGCGCGAAGGCGTTCGGCCCCACTATCCGGCCGCCGCGTCGGAACTCGAGCCGGTAACGGTGGCCGTCCCGGGCGGCGGCAGCCATGGCGGCCAGCCGCCTCCGAAGGCCCTCCTGGCGCGCAGGCGGCAGCTTCGAAGGCTGGAACAGCGCCCCGTCCAGCAGCTCGAGTCCCTCCGCGCCGATCGTTTCGTCGACCGACGGCGGCAGCAGACGCGCGGCCGCATTGGCGAGCGCCGGCATGCCGAACTTCACGAAGGCCCAGGAGATCGCCGCGACGGCGACCAGGGCGCCGAGCGCGATGCGCCAGCGTCCCTCCCAGCGATTGAGCGTTTTCGCGAAGCTCCGGTGGCCCGCGGCCGCGAGCGCTGCGTCGACCGCGTCGTTGGCCGGGGTCTCGAAGCTGGCCCCGTCGGCGAAGCGGATTCGGCGGGGCACGTTCGCAACGCGGTCCGAGATGGCCACCTCGTCGAGGGAGACCTGGCGCAGTCCCGCCGGCGTGACGAGGCGAATCATGCGGTCCCTGCCGATCTCGAGGCTCGCCGGCCGCGCCGCCGAGGTATGGGCGTCGAAGAAGCGGCCCTCGATCACCGGCGGATTCTCAGAATCCGAAGTCGACGTCGAACACCTCCCCGATCGCCTCCCCGGTCGCCGACGCCTCGGGGGCGGCCGCGGCCGCGAATTCGTCGAGAGAGCCCTGCACTTCCGCGCTCATGCACTCGAACTGGTAGCGGATCCGCCGGATGAGCGCCCAGGGATAAAAGAGTCCGAGCGTCAGCAGCACGCCGGCCACGTTCGTGGCGTACAGCCAGAGCAGTCGACCGTAGCGGATCCGGCAGTTGATCCGGTGGGGGCCGACGGCGATGCCGTCATAGGTCGCGTTCGCGAACGCCCGCTCCCAGAACGCCCCGAGGGCCAGCGGAACGAGGAGAATGCCGAGCACGAAGGCGACCCCGAAGGCGCCGACGGCCGCGGGCGAGAGCCCGCCTGCGCCGTTTGCCGAGAGTCCTGCGGCGGCGCCGGCCATCACCGACCCGAGCGCAAGGAAGGCCAGGAGCCCGAGTCCCATCGTCGCGTAATAGATGCCGAAGAACCGGCCGACGGTCGCGGCGAGCCGCAGGCGACTCGTGCCGAAGCTCGTGTTGTCCACGAGGAAGCCGACGCGCTTGCGCAGCCAAAGGGGCAGCAGGAGGTAGAGCGAGATCACGGCGACGATGCCCCAGCCGACGTAGGCGGCGAGCGCGCCGCCGTACTCGCCGTGGAAGCCGAAGCGGATGTTGCGCCAGCTCGTCATCCGCATCTGGAACCGCCGCGACAGCACGATCACGAACGGTAACAGCAGCGCGAACAGCGGCAGGAACAGCAGCGTCGTGAGCGGCCAGTAGCGCGTGATGAAGCCGTACAGGGCGAAGGCGCCGACGGCGATCAGGCGGCCCTTCAGGATCTGCATCGGCTGCCCGTGGTACTCGAAGGCGCTGCCCGCAATGGAGGTGCTGCCGTACAGGTAGCGCAGGCGCCTCACCTTGGCCCAGGCGGAATAGATCCCGAGCGTCAGGATCGTGAGCAGGAGGTTGACGATCCAGATCCGGAAGTATTCGCCTCCGGTGCCCCGGAATTCGAACGGCACGGTGCCGCTCGCGGCCGGACTGGCCGCGGCGCTCAAGCCCTCGCTCATGTCACCCCCTCCCCGGCCCGTCGGACTCGGGCAATCGATGGTATCCGACCGGCGCACCCTTCCGCATGGAGAAGCCCGGATGCGTGACGAAGAACACGTGCCGGCGTACAAGTGCTAGCCTTCCGCATCGCTCCGGCCGGAGGGGTATCCCCCATGTTCGCGAACCCCAGGTTTCCTCCCGGTTCCCGGCGGGCTTCCAGGCGTCCGCTGTCAGCGGCGGCGCTCATCCTGGCGATTGCCGCCGCCGGCTGCATGCAGTCCATAAGGTCGACGGGCGCCTGGCATGAGGGAGCGACCCGGTCCCAGGGCTTCAGGAAGCTGCTGGTCGTCGGCGTCACCCCCGACCGCAACCAGCGCTGCAACTTCGAGTGGGTGCTGGCAACGAAGATGCGCAGCGAGACCGTCGAAGCGATCACCAGCTGCTCGCTCATGAAGGACGACGTGCAGCTCAGCCGCGAAAGCATCGAACCGGTCATCAAGTCCTCGGGCGTGGACGGCGTCGTCGCCACGCGCCTCGTGACCTCGAGTGGCCGCCTCAGGGAGGGCGGGACGGGCGACACGCGAGGCAGCGCGCTGTACAAGGCAACGGACTCGGGATACGGCTACGGCTATTACGGGATGCCCGTCGTGTATGGCGACTTCGAGCAGACGCGTCCCATCATCGACCTGGAGAATGCTTTCGAGGTCATGACCCAGGTCTACGAGACCCGCGGCGCCTCGCTGGTCTACACCCTGAAGACGGCCGGGAAGAGCCGGGACTCGATGGACATCGTGCGCGAGGACATCAGCTCGTCGATCGCGGATCGGCTGCGCCAGGACGGATTGATTCGATAGCCTCAGGCGATCGCGGCGCGCTGCACCTTCTGCGGCTGCGAGACCCCGTAGCCCTGCGCGTAGTCGACGCCGAGGCCGCGGAGGACCTCGATGATCTCGGCGTTCTCCGCCCACTCGGCGATCGTCTGCTTGCCGGTCAGGTGGCCGATCTCGTTGATCGAGCGGACCATCTCGCGGTCGATCGGGTCGTGCAGCAGGCCCTTCACGAAGCTGCCGTCGATCTTCAGGAAGTCGACCGGGAAGTGCTTCAGGTAGCCGAACGACGAGAGGCCCGTGCCGAAGTCGTCGAGCGCGAACTTGCAGCCGAGCTCCTTGAGCGCCTGGATGAACCGGCTCGCCTGCGAGAAGTTCGCGATCGCCGCGGTCTCCGTGATCTCGAAGCAGATCTTGCTGCCCTCGAGCCCGCTCCTGTGGAACTGATCGATGACGAAGGGCAGGAACTTGTCGTCCCCGAGGCTCTGCCCGGATAGATTGATCGAGCAGAGCGCGAGCTTCTCGCGCTCGTCCGCCTCGCAGACGAGCCAGCGAAACGC